>NZ_JAMXXC010000018.1:0-55995 GCF_024129855.1 Acinetobacter lwoffii | reverse complement strand
CGATCGCAATGGACCCAGGTCTACGTTTTGCGATCCGTGAAGGCGGTCGTACAGTTGGTGCTGGTGTAGTTGCTAAAGTAACTGCATAATCATAGAATAAGACAAACAGGTTGGAGTTTAGGCTCCAACTTGTTGTTTTGCAGGTCAGTAGTTCAATTGGTAGAGCGTCGGTCTCCAAAACCGAATGTTGGGGGTTCGAGTCCCTCCTGACCTGCCAAGTTTTTAAAAAGACGCTTGATGTCGGCAAAATTGGTCATATAATAAGTCGCGAAACCTACGACGAGTACAAAAATGTCGAATGAAAAATCACGCGACGCATTAGGCGAAGCGGCAATTCCTCAAAGAAATAATCCTGCAGTAGATGTAAGTTCTGGTTCTCCATTAGACATGGTTCTATGGGTTATCGCCTTGATTTTATTGGTTGGTGCAATGATGGTAAACCAATATTTACCAGCGTACTGGGCACCTGCGAATGATATTTGGGTGCGCGTTGGGGTGATTTTGGCTTGTATCGTTGCAGCATTCGGTTTATTATACGCCACCCATCAAGGCAAAGGCTTTATTCGTCTGCTGAAAGATGCACGAATTGAGTTGCGTCGAGTGACCTGGCCTACCAAGCAAGAGACGATGTCCA
This sequence comes from Acinetobacter lwoffii, assembly GCF_024129855.1. Classification (GTDB taxonomy): domain Bacteria; phylum Pseudomonadota; class Gammaproteobacteria; order Pseudomonadales; family Moraxellaceae; genus Acinetobacter; species Acinetobacter lwoffii_L. The sequence continues at coordinate 55,361 of NZ_JAMXXC010000018.1, read as the reverse complement.
CATCTTGGCAAGTTCTTGTTGTAGTCGTAATTGCATCCATCTTATTGTGGTGTTTTGACTATATTTTAGGCTGGTTAATGAAGTTTATTATCGGGTAAGAGAGCTATGAAACGTTGGTACATTATTCATGCCTATTCAGGTTATGAAAAACAAGTGATGCGTTCGCTTAATGATCGAATCCAGCGTAGCGCTGTTGCCGATAGCTTTGGTGAAGTCCTTGTTCCTACCGAAGAAGTGGTAGAAATGAAGGATGGCAAGAAGCGTAAATCAGAGCGTAAGTTCTTTCCTGGCTATGTCCTAGTCGAAATGGAAATGAACGATGATACTTGGCACATTGTTAAAGAATGTCCAAAAGTTTTAGGTTTTATTGGTGGTACGGCTGAAAAACCGGCACCGATTACGCAAAAAGAAGCAGATGCGATTCTTGCGCGTGTACGCAATACTGGCGAAGCACCTCGTCCTAAGACGATGTTTGAACCAGGCGAAGAATTACTCGTGGTTGACGGTCCATTCACCGACTTTAAAGGTGTGGTGGAAGAAGTTCAGTACGAAAAGTCACGTTTAACGCTGACCATTAATGTATTTAACCGACCAACTCAAGTTGAATTGGAATTTCGTCAAGTCGAAAAATCAGTCTAATTTGTATGGGTTGAAAACGCCTGACTTATTTATAAGTCAGGCATTGTTGTTGTAACGGTATCGTTACTTGAAATCATTGGGGAGCCTTCACCGGCGTTTGCACCCAGAGGTAATTTGAAATGGCTAAGAAGATTGACGGCTATATCAAGCTGCAAGTTCCAGCTGGTAAAGCGAATCCATCTCCACCGATTGGTCCTGCACTAGGTCAACGTGGTGTAAACATCATGGCATTCTGTAAAGAATTCAATGCTGCTACACAAAAAGTTGAAGCTGGTCTGCCAATTCCAGTCGTGATCACTGTGTACAACGACAAGTCGTTCACATTCATCATGAAAACTCCACCTGCTGCTGTTCTTCTTAAGAAAGCTGCTGGTATCCAGAAGGGTTCAGCTGTACCTAACAAAACTAAAGTTGGTAAGTTGACTCGTGCTCAAATCGAAGAAATCGCGACTACTAAAGAACCAGATTTGACTGGTGCTGATTTAGACGCACGTGTACGTACCATTGCTGGTTCTGCGCGTTCTATGGGCTTGGAAGTGGAGCTTTAAGACATGGCTAAATTAACTAAACGTCAAAAAGCGATTGTAGCTGCTGTAGAAGCACACAAAGTTTACACGCTAGAAGAAGCTGTTGCAGTTTTAGAGAGCCTTCCAGCTCCTAAATTCAAAGAATCTCTAGATATCGCGGTAAACCTAGGTGTTGATCCTCGTAAATCTGACCAAGTTGTTCGTGGTGCGACTACACTTCCTGCAGGTACTGGTAAAACTGTACGTGTAGCTGTATTCGCTCAAGGCGCTGCTGCTGAAGCTGCTAAAGCTGAAGGCGCAGATGTTGTTGGTTTCGACGATCTTGCTGAAAGCATCCAAGCGGGTAACCTTGACTTTGACGTAGTAATTGCTGCTCCAGATGCAATGCGCGTTGTAGGTAAACTTGGTACGATCCTTGGTCCACGTGGCTTAATGCCAAACCCTAAAGTGGGTACTGTAACTCCTGACGTTGCTACTGCAGTTAAAAATGCAAAAGCTGGTCAAGCACGTTACCGCGTAGACAAAGCTGGTATTATCCATGCTGCGATCGGTCAAGTAGGTTTTGAAGCTGCTGCTGTTCGTCAAAACGTTGAAGCACTTGTTGCTGACTTGAAACGTTTGAAACCTGCTACGTCTAAAGGCGTATACATTCAAAAGATCACTTTGAGCTCAACTATGGGTCCTGGTTTGATCGTTGATGTAGCAAACGTTTCTAAATAAGTCTCGACTTATTACAGAATTTTAAAGCCCTGAAGATGTCTCCTTCTCCCTCTGGGAGAAGGTCGGGAAGAGGGTTAAACCTCTCCCTAGCCCTCTCCTGTAAGGAGAGGGGATAATTTAGGCAAACTTTGAATTGATAAATGAAAATTTATCAGCGTCAAAGACCGCGGGCGAGGGGAGTTTTATGCTTCTCTCTTAATAGCCCAGCCTGCGTAGACGCGGTGGTGTGATTTGTTCATCCTCCGCGTGTGAGTCCAGTGATGGTCTTGCGAATTGGGAGTGTACTTCGCGTAAGTACATAAATCACCGTTAGGAGGTTTTACAATGGCTCTTCTTATCGAAGGCAAAAAACAGATCGTAGCTGAAGTAGCTGAAGTTGCTTCTACTGCATTTGCTGCTGTTGTTGCTGACTACCAAGGTTTGACTGTAGAGCAGTTAACTACTCTACGTGTTGAAGCGCGTAAACTTGGTGTTACTACACGTATCGTTCGTAACACTTTGGCTAAACGTGCTCTTCAAGATACTCAATTCAATATCTTGAACGACAACCTTGTTGGCCCAACAATCTTAGCTTTCTCGAATTCTGAAGACGACATGGGTGCTGCTGCACGTTTGTTCGAAGAATTCGCTAAAACTAATAAAGCATTTGAACTTAAAGCTGCTGCATTTGATGGCAAACTTTATCAAGGTGCAGAAGTTAGCGTAATCGCGAATCTTCCGAACCAAGAGAAAGCGCTTACTATGCTTGCAAACGTTCTTCAAGCTCCTATTTCGAAATTGGGCCGCTTACTTACAGCGCTTCAAGAGAAAAACGAGTCAGAAGCTGCTTAAGCTCAAACTTAAACACACATCATTCAATACCCATTTGGAGTTAATCTCATGGCTTTAACAAACGAAGAAATCCTAAACGCAGTTGCTGAAAAAACTGTTCTTGAACTTGTTGAACTTATCTCTGCTTTCGAAGAGAAATTCAATGTATCTGCTGCTGCTGTAGCTGTTGCTGCTGGTCCTGCTGCTGCTGCTGCTGAAGAACAAACTGAATTCAATGTTGAATTGACTTCTTTCGGCGCGAACAAAGTTGCTGTAATTAAAGCAGTTCGTGAAGCGACTGGCCTTGGCTTGAAAGAAGCTAAAGACATGGTTGAAGGCGCTCCTGCAGTTCTTAAAGAAGGCGTTTCTAAAGAAGAAGGCGAAGAGCTTAAGAAGAAACTTGAAGAAGCTGGTGCTACAGTTACTCTTAAGTAATTTCTTAAGGGAGCCGGTTTTTTTATAATCGGCTCCAAAAATTGGCTGATGGCTCTTGGGTCATCAGCCTTTTTGCGTTACAATAATCGGCTCGATTTTTGTTTGCATGATATAAAAATCATACAAATTGAAAATAAACATAATGAACAAACGTTTACCAATATTTTTCATTAAAAAATATTGATAAGCGTTTTAATACCACTAAAAATTGCAGCATTTGTAAAGAGTGGTGGCCATATCGGCCAGCGTAATTCCTTCTGAGCCCGTTCTGCAGGCGGGCTTGGTTTACACTTTCCGAGGACTCCAGATGGCATACTCATATACCGAAAAGAAACGGATCCGTAAGAATTTTGGTAAATTGCCTAGCGTCATGGATGCTCCGTACTTGCTCGCGATTCAAGTCGACTCGTACAGAACATTCTTACAAGATGGCAAATCACCAAAAAACCGCGAAGATATCGGTCTCCAAGCCGCATTTCGTTCAGTTTTTCCTATTGAAAGTTATTCTGGCAATGCTGCTTTAGAATTTGTTGAGTATAGTCTTGGTAAGCCTGAGTTTGATGTACGCGAATGTATTCTTCGTGGCTCAACTTATGCAGCACCAATGCGTGTAAAAATTCGTTTGATCCTGAAAGATCGTGAAACGAAGTCAATTAAAGACGTACGTGAACAAGAAGTCTATATGGGCGAAATGCCATTAATGACGGATAACGGTACCTTTGTGATTAACGGTACCGAGCGTGTGATCGTGTCACAATTACACCGTTCACCAGGCGTATTCTTTGACCACGATAAAGGCAAGACTCACTCAAGTGGTAAAGTCCTTTATTCAGCACGTATCATTCCTTACCGTGGTTCATGGTTAGACTTTGAATTCGATGCCAAAGACCTCGTCTATGTACGTATTGACCGTCGTCGTAAATTGCTTGCGACTGTGGTGCTTCGTGCCTTGGGTTATAGCAACGAAAACATTCTCGACATGTTCTACGAGAAAGTACCTGTGTATCTTGACATGGGTAGCTACCAGATTGACCTGGTGCCTGAACGTCTGCGTGGCGAAATGGCACAATTTGACATCCTGGACAAGGATGGCAAGGCAATTGTTGAGCAAGGTAAACGTATCAATGCGCGTCATGTACGTCAAATGGAAGCTTCAGGTCTTGAAAAACTTGCAGTGCCTGATGAGTACCTGTATGAGCGTATCACTGCTGAAGACATCCCACTAAAAGATGGTGATGTGATTGCAGCCAATACTGTATTAAGCCATGAAATCATGGTGAAAATTGCAGAAGGCGGCGTGAAGCAGTTCAATATTCTGTTCACCAATGATATCGACCGCGGTTCATTCGTTGCAGATTCTCTACGTGCAGATACAACGAGCAATCGTGAAGAAGCATTGGTAGAAATCTACAAAGTGATGCGCCCAGGCGAGCCACCAACAAAAGAAGCTGCTGAAAACTTATTCAATAACTTGTTCTTCTCTTCTGAACGTTATGACTTGTCTCCAGTGGGTCGTATGAAGTTCAACCGTCGTTTGGGTCGTCCTTACGAAGTCGGTACAGATCAGAAGTCACGTGAAGTTGAAGGCATTCTCTCGAACGAAGATATCACTGATGTATTAAAAACATTAGTTGAAATCCGTAACGGTAAAGGTGAAGTCGACGATATCGATCACTTGGGTAACCGTCGTGTTCGTTCTGTTGGTGAAATGACAGAAAACCAATTCCGTGTAGGTCTGGTTCGTGTAGAACGTGCTGTTAAAGAACGTTTAAGCCAAGCTGAAACTGACAACCTGTCTCCGCAAGATTTGATCAATGCGAAGCCAGTAGCTGCTGCAATCAAAGAATTCTTTGGTTCAAGCCAGTTATCTCAGTTTATGGACCAAAACAACCCGTTATCTGAGATTACCCACAAACGTCGTGTTTCTGCACTTGGTCCCGGCGGTTTGACGCGTGAACGTGCAGGCTTTGAAGTACGTGACGTACATCAAACTCACTACGGTCGTGTATGTCCAATTGAAACACCGGAAGGTCCAAACATTGGTTTGATCAACTCGCTTTCTGTTTATGCGAAATGTAACAACTTCGGTTTCCTGGAAACCCCATACCGTAAAGTTGTTGATGGTCGTGTAACAGATGAAGTTGAATACCTGTCTGCGATTGAAGAAGTAGGTACTGTCATTGCACAGGCCGATTCTGCAATGGATAAAGACGGTAACTTAACAGAAGAGTTTGTATCTGTTCGTCATCAAGGTGACTTCGTACGTATTCCTCCTGAAAAAGTAACGCATATGGATGTATCTGCTCAGCAGGTCGTATCTGTAGCAGCGTCACTGATTCCATTCCTAGAACACGATGATGCCAACCGTGCATTAATGGGTTCGAACATGCAACGTCAGGCAGTTCCGACGTTGATCGCTGACAAGCCGCTTGTTGGTACCGGTATGGAAGCCAACGTAGCACATGACTCAGGTGTATGTGTGATCGCTCAACGTGGTGGTCGTATCGAGTTTGTTGATGCGTCTCGTGTGGTTATTCGTGTGAATGAAGACGAAATGATCGCAGGTGAAGCAGGTGTAGATATCTACAACCTGATCAAATACACCCGTTCGAACCAGAACACTTGTATCAACCAGAAAGTTCTTGTGAACCTGGGCGATAAAGTAGGTCGTGGTGATGTACTGGCTGATGGTCCATCAACAGATGGTGGTGAGCTAGCACTGGGTCAAAACATGCGTGTAGCGTTCATGACCTGGAATGGTTACAACTACGAAGACTCGATCTTACTTTCTGAGCGTGTACTTCAAGAAGACCGTTTAACGTCTATTCATATCCAGGAATTATCATGTGTTGCACGTGATACCAAACTGGGTGCGGAAGAAATCACTGCTGATATTCCGAACGTAGGTGAAGCTGCTCTGTCTAAACTGGACGAGTCAGGTATTGTTTACATCGGTGCTGAAGTAACTGCTGGCGATATCCTGGTTGGTAAAGTAACCCCTAAAGGTGAAACGCAGTTGACTCCAGAAGAAAAATTACTACGTGCAATCTTCGGTGAAAAAGCGGCTGACGTAAAAGACTCATCTTTACGCGTTCCATCGGGTACTAAAGGTACTGTGATTGACGTTCAAGTGTTTACACGTGACGGTCTTGAAAAAGACGAACGTGCTCAAGCAATTGAAAAAGCGCAATTGGATGCATACCGTAAAGACTTGAAAGAAGAATTCAAAATCTTCGAAGAAGCTGCACGTGAACGTGTAATCCGTCTACTGAATGGCCAAGAGTCGAATGGTGGCGGTACAACTAAACGTGGCGACAAACTGTCTGAAGACGTGTTGTCTGGTTTAGAGCTTGTTGATCTTCTTGAAATTCAACCAGTTGATGAAGCAATTGCTGAACGTTTAACTCAAATTCAAGTGTTCTTGAAAGAGAAGAGCTTCGAAATTGACGAGAAATTTGCTGAGAAAAAACGCAAACTTTCTACAGGCGATGAACTGACGACTGGCGTATTGAAAGTAGTTAAAGTTTATCTTGCTGTAAAACGTCGCATCCAGCCGGGTGATAAGATGGCGGGTCGTCACGGTAACAAAGGTGTTGTATCAAACATCTTGCCGGTAGAAGACATGCCACATGATGCCAATGGTGTACCTGTTGATATCGTATTGAACCCGCTTGGCGTACCATCGCGTATGAACGTGGGTCAGATTCTTGAAACTCACTTGGGTATGGCAGCGAAAGGTCTTGGCGATCAAATCGACAAGATGATGAAAGAGCAACGTACTGTACTTGAGCTTCGTGATTTCCTGGACAAGATTTACAACAAAGTTGGTGGCGAGCAAGAAGATCTTGATAGCTTGACTGATGAAGAAATCTTGAAACTTTCTGGAAACTTGCGTGCTGGTGTACCTTTGGCTACTCCTGTATTCGATGGTGCTGAAGAAGGTCAGATCAAAGAGTTGTTACAACTTGCAGGCTTGTCTAGTACTGGTCAGACCGTATTATATGATGGTCGTACTGGTGAGCGTTTCGATCGTCCGGTAACTGTTGGTTACATGTACATGCTGAAACTGAACCATTTGGTTGATGACAAGATGCATGCGCGTTCAACTGGTTCTTACTCTCTTGTAACGCAACAGCCGCTTGGTGGTAAAGCACAATTCGGTGGTCAGCGTTTCGGTGAGATGGAAGTCTGGGCACTAGAAGCTTACGGTGCAGCATATACGCTACAAGAAATGCTGACTGTGAAATCGGATGACGTTGAAGGCCGTACCCGTATCTATAAGAACATTGTAGATGGCAACCATTATATGGACCCGGGCATGCCTGAATCGTTCAACGTATTGACCAAAGAGATCCGTTCTTTAGGTATCAACATTGAACTGAAAAATGGTGACTAATTAGTTCCATTTAATCCCCCCAACCCCCTTTACGAAAGGGGGGGATTTGCTCCTCTTGCTTTGAGGAGTTTTCTCCCTGAGAAGCACTGCTTCGCAAGAAAGGGGTTGGTTGGGATTAGTTCAGTTAAAAAACAATATTTGTGACCCAGTTGTTGAGTGAAAATCTCCACAACACACGGAGAAAAAAATTGAAAGACTTGCTCGATATCATGCGCAAAAAGACGGATTCAGACGGTCATGCTCCAGTAGAGTTTGACCGCATCCGTATTGGTCTTGCGTCACCAGAAATGATTAAGTCATGGTCTCACGGTGAAGTTAAAAAGCCAGAAACCATTAACTATCGTACGTTCAAGCCTGAACGTGATGGTTTGTTCTGTGCCAAAATCTTTGGTCCAGTAAAAGATTACGAATGCTTGTGTGGTAAATACAAGCGTATGAAATACAAAGGCGTCATTTGTGAAAAATGTGGCGTTGAAGTAACAACTGCGAAAGTTCGTCGTGAACGTATGGGTCACATCGAGCTAGCATCTCCAGTTGCACACATCTGGTTCTTGAAATCATTGCCTAGCCGTATCGGTCTTTTATTAGACATGACGCTACGTGATATTGAACGTGTATTGTATTTCGAATCTTATGTAGTTACCGATCCGGGTATGACTCCATTTGAGAAATACCAGCTTCTAAACGATGAAGAGTACTTCAATGCATTAGAAGAACACGGTGATGAATTCACAGCGAAAATGGGTGCTGAAGCAGTTCAAGACTTGTTGAAAGACATCGATCTTGAAGCTGAAATTGCGCGTCTTCGTGAAGAAATTCCTGTTACAACTTCAGAAACCAAGCTGAAAAAAGCGTCTAAGCGTTTGAAGTTGATGGAAGCATTCAACGATTCGAACAACAAGCCAGAATGGATGGTGTTAACTGTACTTCCAGTTCTTCCACCAGACCTTCGTCCGCTTGTACCACTTGAAGGTGGTCGTTTCGCGACTTCTGACCTGAACGATCTTTATCGTCGTGTGATCAACCGTAACAACCGTTTGAAGCGTCTTCTTGACCTTGCAGCGCCAGACATCATCGTACGTAACGAAAAACGTATGTTGCAAGAGTCTGTAGATGCATTGCTGGATAACGGTCGTCGCGGTCGGGCAATTACCGGTTCGAACAAGCGTCCGCTTAAATCTTTGGCGGACATGATCAAAGGTAAGCAAGGTCGTTTCCGTCAAAACTTACTTGGTAAGCGTGTTGACTACTCTGGTCGTTCGGTAATTACTGTTGGTCCAAACCTGCGTTTGCACCAATGTGGTCTTCCGAAGAAAATGGCACTTGAACTGTTCAAGCCATTCATTTTCGCGAAACTACAGGCATCTGGTCAAGCAACCACCATTAAAGCTGCGAAGAAAATGGTTGAGCGCGAAACTCCAGAAGTTTGGGACGTTCTTGCTCACGTGATTCGTCAACATCCAGTGATGTTGAACCGTGCGCCAACTCTTCACCGTCTGGGTCTTCAAGCATTTGAACCGATCCTGATCGAAGGTAAAGCGATCCGTCTACATCCACTTGTATGTGCTGCGTTTAACGCCGACTTCGATGGTGACCAGATGGCGGTACACGTACCATTAACACTTGAAGCTCAGCTTGAAGCTCGTGCGTTAATGATGTCGACGAACAACATTCTGTCTCCAGCGAACGGTGAGCCAATCATCGTACCGTCTCAGGACGTGGTCTTGGGCTTGTATTACATCACGCGTGATGCAATCAATGCCAAAGGTGAGGGCATGGTGTTCGCGGATACTCACGAAGTAAACCGTGCACTGGCAACAGGTCAGGTTGATCTACACGCTCGCGTTAAAGCACGTGTACACCAGACTGTGATCGACGAAGATGGTAACCGTGAACAGCAAACCATTATTGTAGATACGACGCCTGGTCGCTGCCTACTTTGGGAAGTTGTACCTGAAGGTATGGATTTCCAGCAAATTAACGTTGAGATGACCAAGAAAAATATTTCTAAGTTAATTAACTCTTGCTACCGTAAATTGGGTCTGAAAGATACTGTTATCTTCGCTGACCAGTTGATGTATTTGGGCTTCCGTCAAGCGACGCGTTCAGGTGTATCTGTCGGTATGGAAGACATGGTTATTCCACCGCAAAAACAAGCAATTATTGGTAAAGCGGAAGCTGAAGTTCGTGAAATCGAACAACAGTTCGAACAAGGTTTCGTAACTGCCGGCGAACGTTATAACAAAGTGGTCGATATTTGGGCGCGTACCAATGACCAGGTTGCTAAAGCGATGATGGACAACTTGTCTTTCACCACTGTGAAGAACAAAGAGGGTGAAGACGAGAAGCAAAAATCATTCAACTCGATCTATATGATGTCTGACTCGGGTGCCCGTGGTTCGGCAGCTCAGATTCGTCAGTTGGCGGGTATGCGTGGTTTGATGGCGAAGCCGGATGGCTCGATCATTGAAACCCCAATTAAAGCGAACTTCCGTGAAGGTTTGACCGTACTTCAGTACTTCATCTCGACACACGGTGCGCGTAAAGGTTTGGCCGATACAGCATTGAAGACTGCGAACTCTGGTTACTTGACGCGTCGTCTAGTAGACGTTGCGCAGGACTTGGTCATTACCGAGCCGGATTGTGGTACGTATGACGGTCTGGTAATGACTCCGTTCATTCAAGGTGGCGATGTCATCGAAAACCTGGGTGCACGAGTATTGGGTCGTGTAGTTGCTGAAGATGTCAAGAAAGTGGGTACAGATGAAGTTCTGCTTCCACGTAATACTTTAATTGACGAGAAACTGGCTGCGTTTATCGAAAGCCAGGGTGTCGACGAAATTAAAGTGCGTTCAGTCGTGAACTGTGCATCTACCTTCGGTGTATGTGCGAAATGTTACGGTCGTGACCTAGCACGTGGTCACCAGGTGAACCCGGGTGAGTCTGTTGGTGTAATGGCAGCTCAATCGATTGGTGAGCCAGGTACACAGTTAACGATGCGTACCTTCCACGTCGGTGGTGCTGCGAGCCGAACTTCTGCTGCAAACAGCGTACAAGTTCGTAACCAAGGTACAGTACGTTTCCACAACGTGAAAACAGTACAACATGCCAAAGGTCACTTGGTATCGACTTCACGTTCAGGTGAAATCGGTATTGCGGATGATTTAGGTCGTGAGCGCGAGCGCTATAAACTTCCTTACGGTGCGTCTATCTTGCTAAAAGATGGCGAAGCTGTAGAAGCAGGCGGTATTGTGGCGACTTGGGATCCGCATACACATCCATTGGTAACAGAAGTTGCTGGTAAAGTACGTTTCAGCCAGATTGCTGATGGCGTGACGGTTACTTCTAAAACTGATGATGCAACAGGTATGTCAACCATCGAAATCTTGCCAGTGACTTCACGTCCTGCGTCAGGTAAAGATTTGCGTCCTGCTGTTGTGTTAGATACCGTTGATGGTGGCGAACAGTTCTACTTCCTGCCACAGAACACGATTCTTTCTGTTCGTGATGGCGAAACGATTGGTGTCGGTGATGTCATCGGTCGTGTACCACAAGAAACTTCACGTACCCGTGATATTACCGGTGGTCTGCCGCGTGTAGCTGACTTGTTCGAAGCACGTAAGCCGAAAGAGCACGCAATCCTTGCAGAAGTGTCGGGTGTTGTAAGCTTTGGTAAAGAGACCAAAGGTAAGAACCGTCTGGTGATTACGCCGGATGATGGCTCTGAGATTTATGAAGAGTTGATTCCGAAATGGCGTACGATTAACGTGTTCGAAGGCGAACATGTGAACCGTGGTGAAACTATTTCTGATGGTCCACAGAACCCGCACGATATCTTGCGTTTGAAAGGCGAAGTTGCGCTTACAAACTACATCGTGAATGAAGTTCAGGATGTATACCGTCTGCAAGGTGTAAAAATCAACGACAAGCATATTGAAGTCATCGTACGTCAAATGCTGCGTAAAGTTGATATCACTGACGGTGGCGATACCAGCTTCATCAAAGGCGAACAAGTGGATTACATCCGCGTTGTTCAAGAAAACCAAGCAGTTCTTGCACAAAACAAGTTCCCTGCGAAGTTTGAACGTCAATTGATGGGTATTACGAAAGCATCGCTTTCTACTGACTCGTTCATCTCTGCTGCATCGTTCCAGGAAACCACGCGTGTGTTAACTGAAGCGGCTGTAACAGGTAAAGAAGATGACTTACGCGGCTTGAAAGAGAACGTGGTTGTAGGTCGCCTGATCCCAGCGGGTACAGGTTTGGCTTACCACTTGGAGCGTCGTCGTCAAGAAGCAGAAGCTGCAGAATTTGAACTGCACAATGATTTCTCTGATGTAGACCAAGCTCTAAGCCAGGCATTTAACGAAGAATTCTAATTCGAGTTAAAGCTGAGAAAAGAGACGCCTTCGGGCGTCTTTTTTTGTCTGAAATTTATAAATAAGACATCTTGAACAGAAGAATAATCCATTGATATTTACAAAACTCAGCAGGAATACCGAGAGAAGTAACACGCTACAGATTTTAGTTTCATAAAATGAAGATAAGCTTAATTAAAGCAAGACAGGAAGGCCAAGGTCATGAAAAAATTAATGGGTGTTATGGCAGTTGCCACTCTTTCCACCTTTATGTTGGCGGGTTGTGAAAGTATGTCTGCCAATGAGCAACGGATCGGTGCTGCAGCCCTTGGTGGTGCAGTGGGTGGTGGTGTCGGTAATAAAGTCGGCGGTGGCGTTGGTGCAGCTGTTGGTGGTGGTGCCGGTGCGGCAGTGGGTAGTAAATCCCAAGGCGGTTCAAATCGTAATGCGACCTATAGTGGTGTAGGTGGTGCTGTTGGTTCAGCAGTTGGTAAAAGCATCTTCGGTGGTAACGCGGGTGCTGCAATTGGTGGTGCAATCGGTGGTGGTGCCGGTGCTGCGATTGAACAGGATAACCGTCGTCGTTAAGTCGAAAGTCATTTCAGATTTAGCTAGATTTAAAAGCGCCAATGTGGCGCTTTTATCTTATTTAGGAGCGTTAATTTTCCCTTTGCTCTGTTTCCGCCGGATATATACCGTTTTTTCTACTTCGGCAATTCTGACCCCGGCTTCATCATAAATATTCAGCTGATAATGCCGATACACTGGCGCGTTGTCAGTCGCCAGATTGATAATCGTGGCAATTTCTTCAGCAGAAATCCGAATGTCCGCCACCACTGTACCGCGACCCGGTGCCAAAAACTGAATGCTGGCGCCTTTATCCCAGACCAGGTATTTCGGCCCCAAATGATGCATCAGCAATAACATATAAAAGGGATCGACCATTGAATACAGGCTGCCACCAAAATGCACACCGACAATATTCTGGTTCTTACGGGTCAGCGGCATTTTGACCCGAACGTGATAATTATTAAAATCAATCTTATCAATTTCAATGCCTGCACCACGATAAGGGGCATAGCGGTTCAGAATAAATTTTGAAACCAGAGGCAGTTTTTGAATTTTCTGGAATAGGCTCATACTGACATTCTTTTTGCGGCTGTGATTATGCATACTAGAGCAACAAAAATGCGCTGGCATTGATCAATCATGCCGATTTATAAACTAAGTGGTCAATAACAAAAACAGGATCAAAAGATGGAAATGCACATGCAATGGGTCGATACCACGGATCAGCAGCGTCTTTGTGTCAAAACTTATGGACAATTCGAACAACCGGCATTGGTGCTGGTTCACGGCTATCCCGATCATCAGGCAGTTTGGGAGCCAGCCATTGCTCATTTGAGTCAGGATTACTTTGTTGTGACTTATGATGTCCGTGGCGCAGGTGAGTCCAGTATTCCCAAAAAAATCTCCGATTACCGCTTGGCCCGTTTAAGTCAGGATCTGGAAGAGGTGGTGAACGAAATATTGCCGAATCGAGCTTTTCATCTGGCTGCGCATGACTGGGGTTCAATTCAGTCCTGGGAATCTGTCACCGATCCACGCTTCAAAGGACGAATTCTGTCTTATAGCACCTTGTCTGGGCCATGTCTGGATCACGCGGCTTTCTGGATGCGTGAACAGTTCCAGCAAAACAAGACAAAATTCTTAAAGCAAATGAGCAAGTCCTGGTATATCGCGATGTTTCATTTGCCCTTGGTGGCGCCATTGGCCTGGAATTTTTTTAATCCGCAGCGTTGGGGCAAGATCGTGCAGCAACTGGAAAGACACGATGATCTGCCACTCAACCCGCATATTGTCAAAGATGGCAAATATGGTGTGAACCTGTATCGGGCCAATTTTTTGCCACGCTTAGCTCAACCACGGCAGCGTTTTGCCATCTGTCCGGTACAGGCGATTGTACTGAAATATGACCAGTTTGTCGGGCCAGATCTGGTTGATGAAATGTCAAAATGGGTGGATGATTTCTCGAAAGTAGAACTGGCTGCCAATCACTGGGCGATTCTGAGTCAACCGGAGCAAGTGGCTCAATTGATTGATGAGTTTATTCAGCGTAAATCTGTTGTCATCACTTGATAGGCCACTCAGCGAAACATGAACCCACCAGAAAAAAGTGGCGGAATTTTTATCCGCATTTTCTGATAAAATAGCCGCTTTCTCTCTATTCCGATTCATTATGTTCGCAATTCTTGCTGCTATTGGAGTCATGTTCGGACTCTCGTTGGCACGTGTACCTGTGGTTTTTGCCCTGGTCATTGGTGCTGTTACAGGTGGTTTATTGGCAGGTTTGGGCCTGCAGGGAACCTTGGACGCGTTTAACAATGGCTTGGGTGGTGGTGCCAAAATTGCCTTGGCTTACGGTATTTTAGGTGCATTTGCTTTGGCTCTGGCGCGTTCGGGTTTGCCGGATTTACTGGCTTATAAAATGATCAGCACCTTAAAAGGTGAGGCAGATTTTAAAGCGCAAAACCGGGTGAAATATCTGATCTTCTTCACGGTTGCCATTGCTGCTGTGTTCTCGCAAAACGTCATTCCCGTGCATATTGCCTTCATTCCGGTACTGATTCCGCCGCTATTGATTGTATTTAACCATTTACAGCTGGATCGCCGTTTGGTGGCCTGTTTGCTGACCTTTGGTCTGGTTGCCACCTATATGCTCATTCCAGTCGGTTTTGGTGCGATCTTCCTGAATGATATTCTGGGTCATAACATCAATACCTTTGGTAAGCCTTATGGTTTTGAAATTACTTATGATCAGATTCCATCTGCAATGGTCATTCCGGTCATTGGCATGCTGGTCGGGTTGTTAATTGCCATTTTCTTCTCTTACCGTAAACCACGTCTCTATAAAGATATTCATGTCGAAGAGCAGCAAAGTATTTCTGCTGAACTCGGGGTAGAGCAAAACCTTAAACCTGAAATTTCGAAATTCACCATCTGGATGGCCGGCCTTGCAGTCATAGCAACATTGGCTGTACAGCTGTATTCAGATTCAATGATTCTGGCAGGTTTAGTCGGTGTTGCGATTCTAAGCTGTGCTGGCATTTTTAAGTGGAAAGAAGCGGATGATGTGATCATTACCGGTATGCGCATGATGGCGCTGGTCGGCTTTATCATGATTGCAGCACAAGGTTTTGCCGCCGTGATTGAAGCGACCAATCAGGTACCTGCACTGGTCGAAGCATCGGTCAACTGGATTGGTGATAGTCAGGCACTGGCAGCGTTCCTGATGTTGCTCATCGGCCTGTTGATTACCCTAGGCATTGGTTCATCATTTTCAACCGTGCCGATTCTGGCCATCATCTATGTACCGCTGTGTATCCAGTTTGGTTTTAGCCCTGCGGCGACTATTGCAATTATCGGGACTGCAGCAGCTTTGGGTGATGCCGGTTCTCCAGCTTCGGATTCAACTTTAGGCCCAACTTCTGGTCTGAATATGGATGGTCAGCATGATCATATGAAGGATAGTGTGATTCCAACCTTCATTCACTTTAATATTCCGTTGATGATTTTTGGCTGGATTGCAGCCATGGTTCTGTAAGTCAATTTCAATCTGCTCCGATATCTATTGGAGCAGATTTATCTGGATTTAAAATAAATAATAAGATGTATTTAAAATATATGTTTAAATAGAAATTAATATAAACCTGATTATTTTACTCTGAATAAAACCATATTTATCTGATTAATTTGCTTAGTATTTAAAACCAACCAATCTGGTCAATTTAAAATAAATATTTATTAAAATCAATACATTAAATAATAATTAAAAATTAGTTTTATAATCCTTATTGCATATTATTTTCCCTCGTGTTTATTATTAATTAAGATTTATTTTCTCAATAATTATTCTTCCTGTGGGGTATTTTAAAATGTTAAAGCAAGTCGCTCTAATTGCATTAATGGGTCTTTCTGCATCTGCGATGGCAGGTCAATGGCAGGTGAAAGTTGGTGCCAGTTCTTTAGCACCATCAAGTGACACTGAAATTGCACCAGGTTTAGTCGTAGAAGCGGATCAAGAATATGGTTTTACGCCATCGGTTGAATACTTTTTTAATGACAATATCTCTGCAGAACTTTTATTAGCCACACCATTCAATCACGACATCTCTCTTCAAGGTGTGGGTAAGGTGGCTAAGATCAAACATCTGCCACCCACAATTACTGCTAAATATCACTTTAAAAACGCAACACGCTTTACGCCATATATTGGTGTAGGTGGCACAGCTTTTATTGCTTGGGATGAAGAAGGTCTGGCTAAAGATGTGAAAGAAGCATTTGGTGTAGCAGGTCAGATCGGCTTTAATTATCAGCCAGCAGATGCCAAAAACTGGGGAGTATTTGCTGACGTGCGCTATGCAGATTTGAGTCCTGAAGTGACTTTAGATGATGCCAATAATACTAAATTTGATTTCGATATTGATCCTTGGGTTTACACGATCGGTTATAGCTACAAGTTCTAAATTCTAACCTTGCTCAACAAAAAAGTCTCATCTTGAATGAGGCTTTTTTTTCAAAATAACAACGATTTATAACTTATTGAAATTGAGCAGATCGGCAATGTTCAACTATATTAAAATGAATAAAGTAAATATTAATTGAATACGACTTAATAATTGAATAATAAGGAAGATCAGCATGAGGTTTTTAAACCAAGGTATTTTAATCTTCTTCAGCCTGCTGGCAGGGTCTGCCTATGCGGCGAGTTTTGATTGTCAGAAAACTGAAACCGTGACAGAGAAAGCGATTTGTGAACATCGTCTGCTCAATGATGCCGATGTCAAGATGAGCACCAGCTATCATATTTTGCGCCGTATGGTGCCTATGGGAACCCGCTCGGTGATCCAGCGCGATCAGGTGAAATGGCTACAGTTTCGTGACCGCTGTCAGGAATCTGTGTCTTGTCTGAGTCAGGTTTATAATATGCGCCAGCAGCAAATAGACCTGCAATTTCAACGTATTTATAAGCTTGGGCCTTATTAGGACTTAAACCTAAGCCTTTACAAATCCAAGTCATTTTAGATCAAGAGATCCTTTATAAAATATCTTGAGAAAAAATATACAACTGGCTATTGAAAATTTAGTAACTCACTCCATTCATATAGGCAACAGTATTGACCTGTATTTAAAATAAAAGGAGTGATTAATGAGCGAGTCTAGCGCACAAAAACATAGTTTCCAGGCTGAAGTGGCTCAGTTACTACATCTCGTGACCCATTCGCTTTATTCAAACCCTGAAATTTTCCTACGCGAATTGATCTCGAATGCCTCAGATGCATGCGACAAATTACGTTTTGAAGGGATTAACCATCCCGAATTTTATGAAAATGATCCGGATCTGCGCGTTCGTGTCAGTCTGGATGCAGACAATAAAACCATTACCATTTCAGACAACGGGATTGGCTTAAGCGAACAGGAAGCCATTGATAATTTAGGGACTATTGCCAAATCAGGCACCAAAGATTTTATGTCCAAACTGACCGGCGATCAAAAAGCCGATGCCCAGTTGATTGGCCAGTTTGGTGTCGGTTTTTACTCCGGCTTTATTGTCGCTGACAAGATTACGGTAGAATCGCGTCGTGCCGGCACAGATGTCTCTGAAGGCGTACGCTGGATTAGTGGCGGAACCGGTGAGTTCGAAGTTGAACAGATCAGCAAAGAAGGCCGTGGTACAGATATTATTCTGCATCTGCGTGACGATGCGCTGGATTATTTGCAAAGCTATAAAGTGAAGCAGATTATCAATAAATATTCAGACCACATCAGCCTGCCAATCCAAATGCAAAAAGAAGTCTGGCAGGAAGAAGAAGCGGCTGAAGGTGAAACGTCTAAAGGTGGCCAATATGTCAAAATCGATGAGTGGGAAGCCATTAACTCGGCCAGCGCATTATGGACTCGTAACAAGTCGGAAATTACTGAAGAGCAGTATGTCGAGTTCTACAAGAACCTGAGCCATGATTTCGCAGCGCCATTGGCTTGGGCGCATAACCGCGTTGAAGGCAGTACTGAATATACCCAGTTGTTATATATTCCAAGCAAAGCGCCACATGACATTTTCACCCGTGAATCCAAAGCGGGTATCAAACTGTATGTGAAACGTGTGTTCATTATGGATGATGCGGATAACCTGATTCCAAACTACCTGCGCTTTGTGCAAGGTGTGGTGGACAGTGCCGATCTGCCATTGAACGTGAGCCGTGAATTACTGCAAGAAAGTCGTGATGTAAAAACCATCCGTGAAGGCAATACCCGCCGTATCCTGACCATTTTGGATAATCTGGCTAAATCTGAAGATGAAAAAGATCAGGCAAATTTCAAGACCTTCTATCAGGAATTTGCTTCAGTATTGAAAGAAGGTCTGGGCGAAGATTTCAGTAACCGTGAACGTATCTTAAAACTGCTGCGTTATGCGACGTCGACCAATGATGAAGTCAGCACATCATTGGCAGACTATAAAGCACGTATGAAAGATGGGCAGAAAGCCATTTATTATGTGACTGCAGATAGTCTGAATGCTGCGAAAAATTCACCGCAACTGGAACTGTTCAAGAAAAAAGGCATTGAAGTTCTGTTGATGACTGAACGCGTGGATGAATGGGCGATGAACTTCGTGAATGAGTTCGATGGTACGCCTTTGCAAAACGTGTCGAAAGGTGCAGTTGACTTAGGTGACCTTCAGGATGCCGAAGAGAAGAAAGCCCTTGAAGAAGCCGCAGCCCAGTTTAAACCGGTGGTGGATAAGTTGACGGATTCATTAAAAGACAAGACCAAAGAAGTGCGGGTGACGACGCGTCTGGTCGATTCTCCGGCTTGTCTGGTGACTGGAGAAGGTGAATTGTCTCCACAGCTGGTTCGTATGCTGAAAGATGCAGGTCAGCCTGTGCCGGATATCAAGCCGATTTTGGAAATCAACCCGGAACATCCGTTGGTGAAAAAACTGGATGGCTCGGCGCAGTTTGATGATCTGGCCAATGTGATCTTTGACCAGGCAGTGATTGCAGAAGGTGGATTACCAGAAAATCCTGCTGAATATGTCAAGCGAATTAATAGTTTGCTGCTTGCTTAAGTGCTGATGTATTGAATGAGAAAATCCCTCTTCGGAGGGATTTTTTATGCCTGCTTCATTTTTCATTTCTAGAAATGATCTGGAAAAACGATAGAGAGAATAAAAAAATACCTTCGAATCATAAATCTATATTTTAGATTATTAATTAATTTTTAATTTATAATTGCGATCATTAAGCAAAGAGAGAGAATGTTATGAAATCTAAGCTGATGATCAGTATGGGCGCTGTAATCCTGATGTCGATGAGCCAGTTTAGTCTAGCGGCACCTGCTGCAGAAAAAGTGGTACGCACAGATCGCATTAGCTTTTATAAAACAGCAAAAGTAAACGTAACAAAACCGAAACGTGTACAACGTAGCGATCATATTCGCTTCAATATGCCAGTGATGGAACAACCCTCATTGCAGCAAAAACGTGTGCTACGCAGTGATCGTATTATCTTGAATAAAACCAGCTAAGCTAATACTTGCCACGCTGATTGCCTCAGTAATATTGAAAAAAGCCCATGAATGATGGGCTTTTATTATTTTCTCGTATCAGTCAGTTTAAAATAACGCTTCTAAACGCACCAAAGCTCCGACATAGTGATCACGATCTTCGCGATGATCATTCAAATAGTTCAGGTCGGTCTGGACAAAAAACCATTCACGTAAAAAAGGTTGTCTCCACGACACATAGGGGCCCCAGCGATTAAGACGCAGATCCTTATCGTTCAGATAACCACCGGTATAAATGCCGTAACTAAAACGGTTGTCCTGAAAAAACTGATGTTGCCTAAAGGTGTAGTTGTCCCAGGTCAGATCGTCGTCTTGATCATCTGCATAAGTCAGACTGAGCTGATTGGAGAAAAAGGCCTGATTGGGACGGGCGTGGATTAGTTCCAAGTTGGTCCGTAAATAGTTTTCACTTTGAATGCCATAGCGATAAATCTGTTCGGCATGAAAAGAGTAGTCATTTTCTAGTGTCCAGTCCTTACTGGCTTTGACACGCAGATAAATATCATCGCCAGAACGTAAGCCCAGATCCAGATCGGTTTCGAAAGGAATACGATCTGACCATTCAGACCAACGTAAGGCAAAAGAGCTGTTATCTTCACGTGCACGTTTAGTATCCAGACGTTTATCTCCGGAAGTGGCAGGATTTTCATTGGTAATCGCGACATTGCTGTCTAATTCATTGTCCAGACTGTCATCACCAAAAACCACACTCAGCTTTTGTTCCAAGGTTGGAAGTTTGATCTTGCCGCGGATTCGGGGTTTAATCTCATAGCCTTCATATTCATCCCAGCGATTATCTAAAATGATCCGTAATGTGGCTGCAGCTGGCTGATCTGGATCGGTTTCACCAAACCAGTTATCAATTTTATGCGCAGTACGATCGGCCCATTCGCGGAGGCCTTTCTGCTTTTGATCCGCCCATGAATAATTTTCTGTCTCTAGCGTGGATGGAACGATGGCGACACTTGATTGCTCCGGCAAAACGGTGGGTGTTGCATCGATCAAACGTGGAATCTGATCCAGCAAGCCTGATCGGCTTGGCTCTGTATTTGTTGGACTGGCAGGAGCAGCTGTGACTGAATTTGCCCAAGACATGCTACCACTCATTCCTAAGCCCAGAGAGAGCAGTAAAATTTGAGTAATCCTGTTTATTTGCATGAGATATTTGTTGCTCTTGTATTCTTATATTCAGCTGTAGTTTTCTAAAAAACGGCCTTAAAAAGCAAGTTAAAGCTACAAAATAACAGCAATTATTCAATCATTTGAGCCTGAATTTCCCGATAAAGCTCTAATACCCGAATGGGTTGTGGCATTGTTAAAATAATATTGTGAATATTCTGCCAATTTAGCTGTTTGTCGCGTTGCAGCAAGATGTATGGATAGGCCAGCTCATCCTCTGCGAGAGAGATGCGTTTTTCACCATGAATCACTCGGATTTTTTGATGTTCCTGTAGCAAAAGCACTGGGGTAGAAAAATCCGCAGCAGCTTCTTTAAACGAGATAAATTTCTGCTTTTGAATGGACTGTGCGGGTATAAATGGATGGTAATCTGGCTGTGTCCAGACTGTTTCAGCCTGCTGCAAGTAAGCCGTTGAAAAAAACTCGAGTTGCATGAACCTGGTGCTTATAACAGACCACGCCAGTGATTTAATCGCAGCAGCCTGATGTTGATGATGGGTCAGCCAATGTTGAATACAATAGTGAGCCTGCAACTGACTCGGTACCCCTAAGAGCATCAGATATTTAACAAACTGACCTTGCAGATTCAATTGCTCAACCAAATAAACCTGACGTGCCTGCCAGTTATCTTCTGCCGCATAATATAAGACAATATCCAGATAAACAGGGTGTTGTTCGACATCGGATTCTAGTTCTAAAGCACAGAGCCGCTGGATATTAGTTTCTTCTAAACCTAAAGGGTGTACATGAGCGTTTAGTTTGCCCAGTTGGATCTGTACAGGGAATTGAATCAATTCGGAGACTGTGATCTGTTCTTGCTGAATTGTCGTTTCAGCTTTTAGTGGAGGATTTAGTTCCTTGGGTTCAGTTAGTATTTGATTGGTTGACTCATCTAAGCGATTTAATTCTAGTGCATGAATTCTTGCGCGCGGCCGTCCCCGATGATATTTGGTTGTTTCCATAGAATTGCAGCTGGTTTCAGCTTCGTGTAAGGATAAGGCTGGAACGATCAAGGGTGGATCCTGTTTCAGGCAAGAAAATCGTTGCTGTTGTTGCAACAGCCAGATATAGCAGTGTTGCAATTCAGCCCATTGGCTGTGCAGGGCAGGAGCTTGGGGAGCGGGCATCAGCCAGATTTGCCAGCCACGTTCAGGATGATGTAAAACTGCCCAGCCTGAATCCGGATGGGCAGACAATGCTTGTTCCAGCGCCAAGATTTCGGTGAAATAGCCACGAAAGCTCAGATGATAAGACGTGTCAGCAGAAAATTGGTAAGCAACAAGTTCAGGCTGAGTGCGGGCTTTAAATGCTGAAATCTGGGTTTTGAAAATAGGCTCATCACACAGATTAAAAATATCGCGTATCCTTTTTTTAGAACGGGCAATTTCATAGAAAGGCAGGACTTTATGCTCCAGTTGCTGCGCCAGTCCATGTAGTTCTTTAATTAAGTGTGCTTTTTCTAAAGCATTCATTTTTTTGATCTCTAGAGATGTTTCAGTGCTTTATCCAGGGTTTGTGCCAGTAAAATGTTAACCGCCAGCTCGACCAGTCTGTATTCAGCAGAATTCGAGTCTGTATAGCTTTCTGCCATTTCAATTAAATAATCAATAGAAACTGACTGAGGCGGAATTTTGCCCTGTACCAATGCCTGAAGTTCATGCATAAAAAATTTTCTTATCATTAATCTATTTATATTGCTGCAATTATAAGCAGAGATCACATAAAATAGTGATCTATTTTGAGTGTTTTATAAACAAATTTTTTAATTAAAAGTGATAAAAATCAATAGAAAAAACTAGAGCGGGAAATAGTCGATATTTTTTAGAGTCGTGCATCTTTCACACTGAATGTGTTCAATATGATCAAAAAGAACAGGCTGAATCAATCAGCCTGTTTTAATGAAAAACAGCTTTGCATTAAGCTGTTTTTTCAGTTACTACAGTCGCAGCATCTGCATTTACTGTTTCAGCAGGTGCTTTAGTCGCTGGAAAGTCTGGCAGATGAACCACTTGCGCCATTTGTGCAGACGCTTGAACAGAAAAAGCCATAACGGTTGCTGCGAAAGCAAATTTAAGAGCATTCATAGGATGACTTTTAATATCAGAGTGTTCAATAATTTGAACAGAGGAGAATATTTAAACTTAATTCGGGTGAAATAATAGCAAATAAGACTTAATAGAAAATGATAGATTTGGCAAATTCAGGCAGTAAATTTTAAATAAATTACTCTATAAAACAATAAATTAGTATATTTTCTCTAGTTGGATTTTTATGATTTTACAGGACTTTATGCTTTACTTTAGTGATGAGAATCTGGACTTGATCAAGTGCCAAAACAAGCGGCGATGTGTTTTTGATCTGCCAATTTAAGATTGAATTTCGAGCTTTGTTCAATCCATGTAAGTTTTTGCTATCGCTTGTTTACGGGCTGCTGCAATCTTCTGAGAATGGACTAAGATGGAATTCCATTCATTTTCATGCTGAGAGTTTTATTATGGCAATTGCAAAAGTGGTAGAAGTCAATTCAAGCAGCAATAAAAGCTTTGAAGATGCGATTCAAACGGGGATTCAAAAAGTCACAGAAACGGTCAAAAATGTACAAGGTGCTTGGATCAATGAACAGAAGGTTGTCATTAAAGAAAATAAAATCACGGAATATCGTGTCAATTTAAAAATTAGTTTTCTGGTTGATTAAGCGAATACCATTCAATAACAAATAAAAAACCCCATTTAAAATGGGGTTTTTTTTATTGAACGTTGTTTTATTTAGCTTGGTCTGGCGTGTCACACGTTTCTGTTGAGCACTGTGCTGCCTGACTGTTGGTTGATGTATCGAGCGCTTTTTCAAATACTTGCAGGAAAACTTCTTTAGGCTGCGCGCCTGCCAATGCCACACGTTGATCAAAAACAAAGAAAGGCACACCAGTCACTTTGAGTTGTTCGTGTGCCACTTCCTGATCGAATTTGACGAAATCAGCATATTCCTCCGAATCCAACAGATCATCGACTTCGACCGGATTGAGGCCGATACGCGCTGCGACATCTTCCAGCGTTTCACGTTCTCCAATCGCCAGACCTTGGGTCATATAACTATAGAAGAATGCTTCCTGTGCTTCATTGCCCAGACCCTTGCTTTGCGCCAGGTGAATCAGGCGATGCGCATTAAAGGTATTGCCTGAATTGGCACCTTCCCAGTTAAATTCGATACCTTCGGCTTTGGCCATTTCAGCAATATTGCGCTGCATTTCTTCGACTTCAGCCACAGTACGGCCATATTTTTGCGCCAGACGCTCAGAGTTAGAAATTTCCTGACGTACCGGTGCTTCAGGATCGAGCTGGAAACTGTGCCAATGCACTTCAAGCTCAATACCTGCTTCTTCTGCCGCAGCTTCTAAACGTTTTTTACCAATATAGCAGAAGGGGCAAACCACATCTGACCAGATATCTACGCGCATGTCATGTCTCTAATTTTGCTCTTGTGTTCAAGTATGAGGGTGAAGAATCAGAATTTAAAGCCCCTGAGCATCAGAAGTGTATTTCTACAGCAGATCGGCAGGATAAATAAAAGAAGAAAGAGCAGGCGATAGCCAGGTGGCTTTCTTAATATAATCAGGTTCTGACTATTCAAAAAAAATATAAAAATGCCATAAAAAAACGCCCCGTAGGGCGTTTTTTGAATGCAGTCGATTATGCAGTTTTTACTGCAGCTTCAACAGCAAGCATGTGACCATTTTCTTCGAAGTTTGAGTGCCAAGAAAGCGCCTCACGAAGAAGATGAGGCGTATGGCCCCCTTTTGCACATGCACGGTCAAAGTAATCATTCAACGCATCGCGGTACATTGGGTGCGCACAGTTATCAATCACTGCACGTGCACGCTCACGCGGTGCCAAACCACGAAGATCCGCAAGACCTTGTTCAGTTACCAGGATATCAACATCATGTTCTGCATGGTCGATATGTGAAGCAAACGGCACTACAGAAGAGATGTCGCCACCTTTCGCGATTGATTTGGTTACGAAGATCGCTAAGTGGGCATTACGTGCGAAGTCACCTGAACCACCAATACCATTCATCATTTTGGTACCACATACATGAGTTGAGTTCACGTTACCGTAAATATCAAACTCAAGTGCAGTGTTGATGCCGATAATACCTAAACGGCGTACCAGTTCAGGATGGTTTGAAATTTCCTGTGGACGTAATACCAGTTTGTCTTTGTATTGCTCAAGGTTGTTAAATACTTTCTCGCCGTACTTAGCAGAAAGGGTAATTGAAGAACCTGAAGCAAACTTCATTTTACCGGCATCGATCAATTCAAAAGTACAGTCTTGCAGAACTTCTGAGTACATGATCAAGTCTTCGAAGTTTGAATCTTTCAAACCCGTCAATACCGCATTTGCAATTGAACCGATCCCTGCTTGAAGAGGTCCGAGGTTTTTCGGTAGACGGTCTTCAGCTACTTCTTTTTCAAAGAAAGCGATCAAATGGTTGGCAATGCTTTGAGTCTCATCATCTGGTGCGGTTACAGTAGATGGAGAGTCGTGCAATTCGCTGTTAAATACAATGCCAACAATTTTAGATGGATCGATATTGATCGCATGCGTGCCGATACGCTCATCAACTTGAGTCAATGGAATCGGTTGACGCGTTGGACGATAGGTCGGGATGTAGATATCGTGCAAGCCTTCAAATGCCGGGCTTAAGTTGGTATTGATTTCTACAATCACTTTTTCAGCAAAAATCGCAAAGCTTGCAGAGTTACCAACAGATGTTGTTGGAATGATGCCGCCATCTTCAGTAATCGCTACAGCTTCGATGATCGCAACGTCTGGTTTTTTCAACTGCAGGTTACGCATTTGCTCAACAGTTTCAGACAAGTGCTGGTCAATGAACATCACTTCGCCGTTGTTGATCGCTTTACGTAAAGTATTGTCTACCTGGAACGGTAAACGACGTGCCAATACACCAGCTTCAGTCAGTTGTTTGTCTAGATCGTTCCCTAGTGATGCACCAGTAATTAACGTGATCTTTAATGGATTTGCTTTTGCCTGTTGAACCAAAGCTAAAGGAACCGCCTTCGCTTCACCAGCGCGAGTAAAGCCACTCATACCCACAGTCATGCCATCTTGGATGAATTCAGCCGCTTGTTCAGGGCTGATGACTTTGTTGTGTAGGGAGGCTAAACGGATACGATCTAAAGACATTTTAACTCTCATTAATTCTTAAACTATGATACGGATTGTACCGCTCAAAAAATGTATTGTGCATAGGTGTTAGGCTAAGGTCTAATTTTTTAGCTAAATGTAGGTATAATAAAAAATGATGATTTTTAAATGATTGAATTCGTGAACTATAAAATGAATTGTATAGAAAAACTAAAAAGTCATTTGTTGAATTAATGATCACTTATTAAAAGTGATCAGTCAAAGTTTGGCGAATTTTATCGAGTGTAGTGGCTGGGGGAAGTGTCTCTGGGTTCGCCTGATTCACGGGTAGTGAAATGATAGCTTCCAGCCCACCTTCAGGACTATTATGGATACGTAATTGACCATGGTGAATATCGACAATCCGTTTAACAATGGCCAGCCCTAAGCCACTGCCTTGTACTGTTCGTGCCGAATTGCCCCGAACAAAAGGCTGCATCAAGGCTTCAATCTGATCTTCCGGAATGCCTTCGCCATGGTCTGCGACACAAATCAACAGTTGATCTTCTTCAACATGCGCAGAAAGCTCAATTGGTTCTGAACCATAGCGTTTTGAGTTGTTGATCAGATTGCCAATCAGTCTTTTTAGCGACATGCTACGTGCCTGAATGGTCGGTATATCTTGTGGGGTGAAACGGATATCTAGCGGTTTAAACTGCTTGACCAGTTCCTGTAGCAGTACATTGACATTGGTGTCCTGCGGTTCTTCATCGGAACCGTCGCGCATATAGGAAATGAACTGATCCAGAATCGCGTCCATATCTTCGACATCATAAATCAGGCCTTCTTTGAGAAAGTCTTCATCTGGCATCATTTCGGCACTGAGGCGGATTCGGGTTAAGGGCGTGCGCAAGTCATGTGAAATGCCGGCCAGCATGATTCGGCGTTCCCGCTCGGTCTGGTCCAGCGTATAAATCATCTGATTAAAGGCATGATTGACCTGACGGATTTCCAGTGGACCATGATTGGTATCTAGATAGGGTGCTGAGCCGATTCGGCTATAACTGTTGGCGGCATTCTGCAAACGGCGTAAAGGACGGTTGAGCTGACGCACCAAGGTCAAAATAATGATGCCGACAATAATCGGCGTGCCAAGCAACCAGCCCAAAATCAGTTCATTGCTATAATTGGCATAAGTCTTTAAAGGTTCCTGTACCCAGTGGCCATTCATTTCAGGGGTCTGGATCCAGATACGTGGACTCGGCTTAAACTGGAAATAGACTGTGGCTTGTTCGATACGTAACTCTTTGGCCAGTTTGGTTTCGATCTGCCGGGTAAAAAATTCTGCAATCAGCTTTTCACGGACAGTGGGATATTCTGCTGGATTAGTCACGTATTCAATGCCGACCCGGTTTTTCAGCCAGTCATCGATATCCACTTCTTGCTGTTTGTGATACAGGCGCAGATCGGGATTGTTGAGAATTTCCAGTTCCATGGCCAGATAACGCGCATGTTGCTGGATTTCAGGTAAAAACAGGGTACGCCAAAAGAACCATAAGGACATGAACAGGCTGAAACAGACCACGAAAACCACCAGTACCGTGGTACGCATGGCAGCAGAACGCGGTTTGATCTTGTCGAGAAAGCGTTCCCAGCGGGTACGTTTCTTTTCCGAGTAGCTGACAAAATCGGTAAATTTTTGTGGATCGATGGGGTCGAGTTTCACACCAGCTCCCTGTAGGCATTTTCCAAATTGAG
Source organism: Acinetobacter lwoffii (assembly GCF_024129855.1). Lineage (GTDB taxonomy): Bacteria > Pseudomonadota > Gammaproteobacteria > Pseudomonadales > Moraxellaceae > Acinetobacter > Acinetobacter lwoffii_L. Next base: position 27,768 of record NZ_JAMXXC010000018.1, on the reverse strand, counting down.
CAGTAATAATATTTGTAATGGAATCTTACTGCTTGAACCTTCGATGGAAGGAGCTTGTTGTGTTACTTTTTTTGAAAAAATGAGTAACACTGTTACGCAAGTAAAAACTTTGCCATTCGCTGAACTCGCGCATTTGTATACGAGCCTTTAAAGAAGGGAGGCTCAAACAGCAGCGAATGACTTTTAGGGACAATAGACTGGGGTAATCTTTATCCTATAATTTTTCCTTTATTCAGCACCATCTGGAACAAAGACATAACCCACACCCCATACGGTCTGGATATAACGTGCACGCGCTGGGTTTTCTTCCACTAAACGGCGTAAGCGTGACACCTGGACATCAATTGAACGTTCCATGGCACCCCATTCACGGCCACGCGCCAGATTCATCAGCTTGTCGCGGGTTAATGGTTCGCGTGGATGCTGCACCAGTGCTTTCAGTACCGCAAACTCACCGGTAGTGAGTGTTACCACTTGGCCTTCACGGGTCAGGGTGCGGGTAGACAAATCCAGTGACCAGGGACCAAAAGAAACTACTTCCATCTGCTGGCTTGGTGCACCCGGCACTTCACGTACCTGACGACGTAATACCGCACGAATACGTGCCAAGAGTTCATTCGGGTTAAACGGTTTAGGCAAGTAATCGTCGGCACCTGCTTCTAAACCGGCAATACGATCCGAGTCGCTACCACGAGCGGTGAGCATAATGATAGGCGTATCGATATTGGATTGGCGTAAACGACGACAGATACTCAAGCCATCTTCGACCGGAAGCATAAAGTCGAGCACGATCAGAGAAAACAGTTCCCGCTGTAAAAGTCGATCCATCTGCGTGGCGTCATGTGCAGTTTTGACCACAAAGCCTTTATCTTCGAGAAAACGCTGTAATAAGGTACGCAGACGAACATCATCATCAACCACCAGGATCCGTTCGACCCGGTCCGTTTCGGTATGTACGGCATCGGCTTTTTCAGCAGGTACAACTAAACTCATGAGATGCTCCTTTATTCTTTATTGTCATCATAAACAAAAATCAAATAGGCTTTGAGTATACGATTCATTGATATTAATTGACTATGCTCTAAAGCACCAAATATTGCAGTTAAAATCAAGACATAGATACCAAATATATACATCTAAATGAGCAAAAAATATGATTTTAAGCTGAATAAAAAGCAAAGTTCATACAAACTTTATCGGGAAAAGCTGAAAACTGTGGCACTTCATAATACAAAGATGAGATAAATTAATAAAAACAATGGTGGATTTTATGGACCCGGTCTTTATAATCATGCCATTTAGTACTTATCCTTGTGGGATCAAACACGATGACTGACTTAGTTCAGCAGTTGGCAAAAGAACTTGCCGTACGTCCAAATCAAGTTGAGGCTGCCATCAAGCTTATTGATGAAGGTGCCAGTGTTCCTTTTATTGCACGTTACCGTAAAGAAGTAACGCAAGGCTTAGACGATACGCAACTACGTCAACTCGATACGCGTTTATCATACTTGCGTGATTTGTATGAGCGCCGTGAAAAGGTGATTGAATCACTCAAAGAACAAGATAAATTATCTGATGATTTATTGGCGCGTGTGAATGCCGCCGAAACCAAAAATGCATTAGAAGAAATTTACGCGCCGTACCGTCCAAAACGTACCAGTAAATCATTTAAGGCCAAAGAAGCTGGTCTGGGCCCGATTGCTGAAAAAATCTTTAATGAAGCTGTTGATCCAGCTGAAGCTTTGGCGGGCTTTAGCCATGAAGATTATCCAGATACTGAAAGCCAGCTTGATGCGATCCAGCACATCCTGATTGATGACTGGGCACAAAATATCGCACTGACCACTGAACTTAAAGCGACATTTGCAAAAACTGCCGTGCTGAAAAGTTTAGTTGCAAGTGATGAGAAAAAAGAAGTCGGTAAAAAATTCCGTGATTATTTCGATTTCTCTGAAAACTTGAACAAAGTGCCTTCACATCGTTTATTGGCGATGCTGCGTGGCCGTCAGGAAAACGTTTTAGGCCTGAAAGTTGATGGCGAAGATGATGCTCCATTGGCGCGTATTGAAACTGAATACAATCTTGAAACTGTTCAGCCACAAGCGCGTCAGGATTTCTTGAAGCAAACTGCAAAACTATTTTGGCTCGGTAAAGTTCGTCCAACGATCGAACATTCATTGCTGACTGAAAAACGTCTGGCTGCTGAAACAGAAGCGATGAACGTCTTTGCTGAAAACCTGCGTCATTTACTGCTTTCTGCACCTGCAGGCGCACGTACCACTTTGGGCGTGGACCCGGGTATCCGTACCGGTGTGAAACTGGCGGTAGTGAACGAGTCTGGTGATGTTCTTGCATACAGCACGATTTATCCATTTGCACCAAAAGACGATAAAGAAGGTTCACTGGCCGAGCTGGCGCGTTTATGCCGCGAGTTCAATGTTGACCTGATCGCGATTGGTAATGGTACTGCAAGCCGTGAAACTGAAGCTTTAGTTGCTGAAATGATGGCTGCGAACAGTGATCTGAAAATGACGCGTGTTTCTGTATCTGAAGCAGGTGCATCGGTGTATTCAGCATCTGAACTAGCTTCACAGGAACTGCCTGAACTAGATGTATCTATTCGTGGTGCGGTATCGATTGCACGCCGTTTACAAGATCCACTAGCAGAACTGGTGAAAATCGATCCGAAATCGATTGGTGTGGGTCAGTATCAACATGACGTGAACCAGACCGGTCTGGCGAAAACCCTTGAAGCGGTCGTTGAAGACTGTGTGAACTCAGTGGGTGTGGATGTAAATACTGCATCAGCAGCAATTCTGGGTTATATCGCGGGTCTGAATAAATCGATCGCACAGCAAATTGTGGAATTCCGTAAGGAAAATGGTCGTTTTGACAATCGTCAGTCTTTGAAAAAAGTACCACGTTTAGGCGAGCGTACTTTTGAGCAGGCTGCGGGCTTCTTGCGTATTCAAGATGGTACAGAACCACTGGATGCGTCTGCAGTTCACCCTGAGTCATATGCTTTGGTGAGCAAAATTGTTGAAGCAAAAGCAACGACTGTAAAAGACATCATTGGCAATACTGAAATCATTCGCCAAGTGAATGCAGAAGAATTTGCAGACGAGAAATTTGGTCTGCCGACGATTCAAGACGTATTGGCTGAACTGGAAAAACCGGGCCGTGACCCGCGTCCAGAATTCCGCACTGCTAAATTCCGTGATGACATTACTGAAGTTGCGCAATTGTCTGAAGGCATGCAACTGGAAGGTGTAGTCACTAACGTGACTAACTTCGGTGCATTTGTCGATGTGGGCGTGCATCAAGATGGTTTGGTACATATTTCTGAACTTGCCAATGAATTCGTCGCTGATCCGCATAAAGTGGTGAAACCGGGTCAAATCGTACAAGTCCGTGTTTTGAATGTGGATGCTGAACGTAACCGCGTGAATCTGTCGATGCGTCCTGAAGGTTCTGAAGCGCCGGCGAAAGCACCACGTCAGCCACGTCGCGAGAACAATGAGCCACGTGGTGAACGTAAGCCTCAGGGTAAACGTCCACAGCAAGGACGTCCGCAAGGTGATCGCCCTCAGGGTAAGAAACCTCAAGCGGCTAAACCACAAGAGCAAAAAATTGGTGGTTTGGGTGCATTGTTATTGCAAGCAGGGATTAAAGGTTCTAAATAAACTGATGAGTTTGTTGGAAAATTAATCTAATATAAAAGGAGCCGCAAGGCTCTTTTTATATTTCTAGGGGGTAAAATGCGTATAAATTATTACATGTATAATTTTCATAATGTTAATACAGCTGATGTTTATGATTTCAATATTTCAAAAATTATTGAAAATAGCACTAATAAAATTGCCTATCCCTATGTAACAGATATTACATATAATGATGAAAAGCTTTACTTAATAAAATTAAAAAAGGACTTTTATCTATTTGTACAAACTAAAAATCAGGAAATTGTAAAAGCTGTTGAAGAAAAACGAAGTGTATTTTCTGCTACAGATTTAACTAATAAATTGGCAGCAAATGAAAGTATGGGGTTTGCATCTTACATATATATGAATGATAAATTTCCAATTTTTGCATTTGGTTCGAGAGTTTTATCACCTACTCCTACAGCTTTTGTATTTTACATTGAGCAATTGCTGAAGAGGATGAAAATTAGGGATTTATCTTTTAAACTCATTCCTGTTAAAACGCAAATTAGTAGGGCAGAAGCTGCCAAACTAGATTTTATTGGTAGAACGTCATTTCAAGTAGCTTATGGGCCTTTTGTTAAAAATTTATTGAATGCCTTTAACGGTGAAAGTAAAGTAATTGATTTTGAAGATATTGCAGGATTAGAAGTAATTATTAAACCAAAGAGAGGTAAATCAATTAACAAAACAATTCTAAAATCTATAGATCGAGTACCTGATAATGAATTAGAAAAAGTTACTTTACGTGCTCGAGCTCATTTAGAAGATCAACTCACAAATTTTTATTATTCAAAAGATGGTTTATTGTCAGAAGGTTGTGATGCTGAGTCTGATATGTCAATTGCTGAACATATGCAAGTTAGTCTAGACACTAATTCTGTTATTCAGGAACGGATCAGAGATTATAGGGGGTTGAATTATGAACAACTGGAAAATCATTCTTTGCTTGAATTCGATTCCCTTGATCATTGGAATAGTTAGCCAAGTATTTTATTACTATGTACTTAAAAACTATTTTATATTTTCCTTTTATATTAATAAGAAAGATTTAGGAATTGCTTTACTTGCATATTCTATAGCAATGTTTGGAATAGTAGCGACTATTTCTACTATTGTGTATGGATTAGAAAAAATTGCTGCAAAAAACTATCTTCAAGATTTTGGTGAGTATTATTTAAGTAGTTGGTTTTTAGCTATTTTATATTTGATTTTAGTGTGTGTTACTTCAGTTTTACTAATAGCAACTATTAGTAATATTGAAGTAACAAAGTGGTTGATACGATTTGTAATGTTTTTCTTTATCGCTAGTTTAATACAAGCGCTATCTAGTTTATGGACGGGTATGAAAGTTCTTAGAAAACCCTAAAGTAAAAAACCTCCCAATTGGGAGGTTTTTTATTGGATATTTATGAGTTAATCATCGGCACAACCCAGCTGGTGATAATCAGCAAAATACCGAGATGCCCCAATTTTCGTGTCACATAGACCAGCTTAGACGGTGGCTGTTCCAGTCTTTTTGCATATTCTTCCATGCTAATGCCGGGCTTACCTTTACTGGTAAATAAAAACACCGCCAGGTCGATACAAATCAGAATCGTACCGATATCAGCGACCAGTTCCATCAGGACAAAATCCTGGCTATACAGCGACATGCTGACGCTATAAATCAGATAAATGGCAAAGGCCAGACACAGGTATTGCAGGACAACTAAAAACTTCTGCATAAATCTCAACAGTTCACAAAATTAAAGCAATTATACAAATAATCGGGCAGCTACGGCCAATTACAAGGTCTGCATTACCTCAGCAAAATTCTGCTTCTCGACCAGTTCCAGAAATTCATCGCCCAGACGCTGACTTTCCGCAATACATTGCTTCCAGAGCTGAATGCGTTGGGCCTGGTCCAAACCTTTTAAGTTAAAGTCTTTACGGTCAGGCAAACGACCCAAAGGCAAACTTTGCAGATATTGCTGCGATGGAGAAAGCAGCAAAGTTCGTGCCTGATTTTCCGGATTTGAGGTACGTTTAAATAACTTGTCAAACCAGCCGGGGGTAATGCTATCGGTAAAATGTGGATACAGCACAATACCTTTGCTCTGAAAGGGCAGGTCAATGTGATAGTCAATCAGGCCACCATCGCGATAATAACCCTGCGGCGCATCCGGAATATTGTTCACCGCTGCCATCACCCCGGGAATAGACGCTGAAGCCATCAACCAGGACAACACACTCTGTTCGGTTAGTGCATGATAATGCGTGGTAAATCCATCTTCAGCGATTTTAAACTGTTCACCGATATTGGGCTGGCTGATTACACGTTGCATGAAATGACGGCTGTGCCGGCGCGCGACTGCGGTCGTTCCAAGAATTCCAGCCACAGAAGCCAACAACGGCAATGCCTTGTCACTCTGGAAAATGTGTTGGGCTTTAATTGAAATGACTGCGAGATGATAATCTGGATGATTGACTAGATCGTTTTCTTTGCCTTGTACCAGATCCAGCAGCATGCCACGGCAAACTTCGCTGACATCCTGACGGGTCATTTTTTTATGAAAATAGAGGTTGGTATACAGCTCACCCAAACGTTCGGTTCCCTGTTGAACTCCATGTGCAGCCATACTGGCAAAACGCCAGCTGCCAATCGAAGAACCCACCAAAGTTCTACGCTGAGGTGCACGTGGAAAAAACTCACCAAAAATCGCCTGATCCAGTCCTTGGATCCCGATGCCTTTGGGGCCGCCTGCCGCACCGGGCACGATATCGACCTGTTCGGGTTGCAAACCTTGTTCCAGAATCAGCTCACGTGCCAGATGGCCAGCACGAATCGTCAGCGCAGGCGCACGTTTTTTTAAAATCTGTACCATGGTTGAACCTATACTAGCCAAATGTGTGCTTATTTTAAGCGATAGGTTTAAAGACCCAATGGCAAGATATGTCCTAAGGTGACTTTGAAGTCATCCTCATCTTTAAGACATAAAAAAGCCTGAGACTATTCAGGCTTTTTGCATATGTAAATCGCTTATTTCGCAATTCGCCAGACGGCAAGCACACTTGCCAACACAATCAGAATCACCGACACAAACCATGGTGAAATAATCGCAATTGCCAGCAGAATGGCCATGACACTGCCGAACATCCAGCTACGCTTTTGCTGATGTTCCATTTGCAGGCGCATACTTTGTAATTCATTGAGCTGTTTGGCATGCCAGGCCGACTGGTTTTTTAAACCGTTTAAGCTGTCGATCATCAGGGTCGGTAAATCCTGTGCCCCTAAAAGCAGATCCGGAATTTTCTGTCCCAGTTCTTTCAGGTTCTTTTGCGGATTCATCTGGGCCTTGATCCAGTCCGTTAGGATCGGTTTGGCCAGACTCCAGATATCCAGTTCAGGATACAGGTCGGTTCCCAAACCTTCGACATGCACCAAAGTTTTTAGCAGTAGCATCAATTGAGGGGGAATTTCCAGATGGAAACGACGCGCGATATCCATCACTTCAATCAGAATGCCGGCAAAGTCCAATTCATGCATCGGTTTGGACACCATCGGCCCCACACTGCGGCGCATTTCACGTGCCAAAGCATCCTGATCAGTCCCCGGTGGAATCCAGCCAGCCTGATGCACCACCTGAATCAGCTGCATAAAGTCGCTGTTCATGACCGCTAGTAGCATGCGTGCTACGGTCATCTGGTCGTGTTTGGACAGTTCGCCCATAATCGCGCAGTCCAGCGCAATAAAACGCGGATTGGCCGGATTGATGGTTTCTACAAAGACATTTCCCGGATGCATATCGGCATGGAAGAAGTTATCGCGGAAGACCTGAGTAAAGAAGATGGTCAGGCCTTTACGCGCCAGATCGGCACGATCCATGCCCAGCCGGTCAAAGGTCGCGATATCTGAAATCGGCACCCCGGTAATGCGCTCGGCTACCAGCACGTCTTTGCTGTCCATATAAATTTCCGGCACATACATCATGCTCGAGCCGGTAAAGTGATGGCGCATACGGCGGGTATTGTCTGCTTCCAGCGTCAGATCCAGCTCATTCAGAATGATCTGGCGATAGTCCTGAATGATTTCTGATAAATGTAGGGCACGTGCTGCTTCCAGACGTTTTTCCAGAAATTGACCGAGCCATTCCAGAATTTCAAAATCCTGCAAAATCTGCTGGCGAATATTCGGGCGGGTGACTTTAACCACCACTTCACGGCCATCATGCAGGGCAGCCGTATGCACCTGAGCAATCGAAGCTGCAGCCAGTGGCTGGGTATCGAAACGCGCGAATAGGGTATTTACATCAGCTTTCAGGGATTCCTGAATGCGCATCTTGGCTACGTCATTATCAAACGGCTTGACCCGGTCTTGTAGCAAGACCAGTTGCTGTAAAACTTCAGGTGGAATCAGGTCACGACGGGTTGAGAGCAGCTGACCAAGCTTAATCGCCAACGGCCCCATTTCTTCTAAAGCCAGTTTCAGCTTGAGCGGATTTTTACGTTCACGACTGGACCAGGCAGCCGGATGCATCCGGATGAGGGACAGCACATGCCGGGATTTTTCTGGTAATTCTTCCGCAGGAAACAACGTGTCGAGTCGATAGTGCGCGGCGATGCGCCAAAGTTCGAGTAAACGTGAAACATGCGGAATCATAAAGCTGTGTACCTAGTCTTGAGTAGAATTGTTGGAGGCATCAATTTGAGCCTGAAGCTGATGGATTTTTGCTTCAACCCGATCTAAATTTTGATTCAGGATACGGGTGTCCTGATTCAGGTCATCCATTTGCCAGCGGGGGGCAAACAGACCGCTGTCTTCTTTTAAGGCATCTTCGGCAAAAAATAATTGACTTTGCAGGGTGCGTTTTAGCTGCTTGGGCAGCAGTTGCAATTTACCAATTTCATGTGCCAGTGTCGGGCCAATCCAGGGGCTTAAGTGCGCCGCCAGATCTAATTCTGCCTGTTGCATGATGCGCTGGATTTCCTGCAATAACTTGTAGTCGCCTTGCAATGGAATATTGCCGACTTCATCGGAAAGCAGCAGCTTGAGTAATTCCACCACATTGCTGACCTGCAAGGTTGCGGTCGCTTCAAGGACTGTCGCGGAACTTGCGTCAAATGGACGCTGTTCAAAGACCGAAGGTGTTTCGGTATGACCGGTTGCCGTTGGCTCCAGACGAACTTTGCCCTCATCAAAAAACACATCGACCGAAAGCTGTGGCGAGGCGATCACCACCCGCAGCATTTTACCGGATAGGGCATTCAGCTGGATGCGGGTAATGGCGTCCAGATCAATCACATGATGAATCACGCGTTCAACAGCACCGAGTGCCAGAATTGACCACATAGGCAAGGAACCTTAAAGTTTGAAACCGCGGTGAACCGCAACAATCCCGCCAGTCAGGTTGTGATAGTCACAATTCTGGAAGCCAGCATTTTCCATCATGCCTTTCAGGGTGCGCTGATCTGGATGCATACGGATCGATTCAGCTAGGTATTTATAGCTTTCTGCATCATTGGCAATGATTTTACCCATGATTGGCAATGCCGTGAACGAATAAAGGTCATACAGCTTAGAGAATGGCTCAAACACTGGTTTAGAAAATTCTAGAACCAGTAAACGGCCACCTGGCTTAAGGACGCGGTACATCGCAGCCAGTGCCGCATCTTTATCGGTCACGTTACGCAGACCGAAAGAAATCGTCAAAAGGTCAAAGCTGTTGTCTGCAAATGGTTCTAAGGTTTCGGCATTGGCCAGAACGAAATCAACATTGGTACAGCCCGCATCAATCAGACGGTCACGACCGACATTCAGCATGGATTCGTTAATATCAGACAGTACCACATGACCCGTCGGGCCCACTTCGCGGCTAAAGACTTTAGCCAAGTCGCCAGTACCACCCGCGATATCCAGCACATGCTGGCCACGGCGTACACCTGACATATTGATTGCAAAACGCTTCCACAGGCGATGAATACCAAAAGACATCAGATCATTCATGATGTCGTATTTGCTCGCCACCGAGTGGAACACTTCTGCGACTTTCTGGGCTTTTTCTTCGCTGTTGACAGTTTGATAGCCAAAGTGCGTGGTTGAGCCGACGTTGCCTGTATTGGCACCGCGTGGCAGATTGTATTTAGGCACAGTACCCGTCACAGGCGTGTCAGTCAGACGTTGTTCTAAAGATTGTTGCTGACCTTGCGGGGTGCCTTGTGGAAGGGGTTCAGTTAAGAATGGGCTCACTTTGTCTGTCTGTTGTGCCGACTCGGGGGTAGGGGTAGGCGTTGTATTTTCATTCGACATTGGAGTCACTCCTAACATATCAATCGGGTTAATCTTGCATTGTCTGCATCATGACAGATTCTAAAGGCTTATTCAGCAATCATGATGCAATTGTTATGAATAATATACAGAAAAATTCACGCTTGGCAGAAATACTCATCGGGTATTTACTGAAACGGTAGCGGATCGCCAGAATGTACTTTATCGATAATCTGGCGTTCGGTTGCCGTGAACGCGCGTACAAATTTTTCTGCCGATTTGAGTGGCTTCATGGCCAGAAAACCATCCTGCATAAATTCATACATTACCTGAAAGTTATATTTATTCGCTGCGCCCTTACACATTTTAAAGGCGGTATAGACCACAAATGAACGCATATATTTATCCAGACTCATACCGAGCTGATCCAGCAGAGCCAGCTGTTTTAGGCGTGCTTCACCCTGATCCAGCTTCAAATAGGTCAGGCGCATCATCTCGTCAGTCAGCGGTTCATGTGGATGATAATCCTGTAATAACTGAATCGCGACCTGTTCATCGAGCTGTACCGCCAAAATAGCCAGCTCTACACCTGAGGTGCCGGTTTTAATGGCATTTTCCGGAATAACTTTTTCTGCTTTATGCGCATATTTCATCAGCCGGGCAATCTGTTCTGCCAGCGCATCAAAGTCAGCGCCGCCGTAGAGACGGTTCAGGAAATACTCGGACATCAACAGGTTTTGTTTTTCAGCAAAATGGGCGCGATGGGTGCGCTGCATGCGGACTTTCTGCCAGGCTTGCACATCCTCTAAACGGCTTAGAATGTCAGGCCGGGTGTGATAAGCCAGTTGATAATAATGCGCTAAAAGATCATCGAGTACGGCAAGTTTGGACATGAGGCTTCAATTATGATTGGAGGATGCAAGAATCTTAGAGGCTGCCGGACAATCCTGCTATGACAAATTGAACAGAGATCGGGCATTTGTATGTCAATCTGTTGTTTAAATAGCCAATTTAATCGTGTGAAAAACGTTGCTAGAGCTATTTTTGGGCTGAAACTCCTCGCTATACTGCAGACAGAATAAAAGATCAGGGTTGAAGATGCGTATGGAACAGCCACAATTTCAGTTAATGGATGAAGATCAGCTGTCTGTCGAGCTGATTGATGCCCAATATAATTTAAAAAAGACCCGGGGCCAGAAAAATGCCAAAAGTCTGGTGATTCTGGTGAATGGCATTGAGCTGGCCGGCAAGGGTGAAGCGGTCAAACAGCTACGTGAATGGGTCGATCCGCGCTATTTGCGTGTGAAAGCCGATAAGCCTCAGCTAGCCGGCCCGAAGCAGACCTTGTGGCAACCTTATGCACGTTTTATTCCTGCCGAAGGCCAGATCATGGTGCTGTTTGGTAACTGGTACAGTGATCTGCTTGGCAGTGCCATGCAAGCTGAAAGCCCGCTGAGTGATGCACAGTTTGATGAATATCTGCAAGAGATGCAGGCCTTTGAACAGGACCTGAAAAATAACCATGTCGATGTGATCAAGGTCTGGTTTGACCTGTCCTGGAAAGTCTTGCAAAAACGTCTGGATGCCATGGATCCGAGTGAAACTCACTGGCATCAACTGCATGGTCTGGACTGGCGCAATCGCAAAGAATATGACACCTTGCAGCGCCTGCGTCAGCGCTTTACCGAGGACTGGTTCATTATTGATGGCGAAGATGAGCAGCAGCGCGACCAGCAATTTGCCCAGTATATCCTGAGTGCCTTGAAACATTGTCCGGATCATCCCGCCAGAGCCAAGGGAAGATGGAAACAGGCCAAGATTCCCGAGCAGTTAAAACATCCTTCCAAGACTCAAGCCCAGCCAGAAGATTACAAACCGGAACTAAAAAAATTAACCGCGAAGGTCGCCAAAGCCATGCGTTCCGATTCGCGTAATGTGGTAATTCTGTTTGAGGGCATGGATGCTGCTGGCAAGGGCGGCGCGATCAAGCGGATTGTCAAAAAACTGGATCCACGTGAATATGAAATTCATACCATTGCCGCACCAGAAAAATATGAGCTGAGCCGTCCTTATTTATGGCGCTTCTGGACCAAGCTGCAAACCGATGATGATATCTGCATTTTTGACCGTTCCTGGTATGGTCGGGTATTGGTAGAACGGGTAGAAGGGTTTTCTAGTCCGGTAGAATGGCAGCGAGCTTATGCGGAAATTAACCGTTTTGAACAGAGCCTGGTCAAGCATCAAACGGTGATTGTGAAAATCTGGCTGGCCATTTCTAAAGAGGAACAGGCAGCACGGTTCAAGGCGCGTGAAGATACACCACATAAGCGTTTTAAAATTACTGAAGAAGACTGGCGTAACCGGGAACGCTGGGATGATTATCTGAAAGCGGCAGCCGATATGTTTGAACATACTTCGACTGAGGAAGCGCCTTGGCACATTATCGCGTCTGATGATAAACATACCGCACGGGTCGAAGTACTAAAGGCTATTTTAAAACAACTTCAGGCAGAATAATCTGCCTGAAGTAGAGAATTTTAAACAGTTTAAAAATATTTAGCTTAAACAGGATTAACCTTGGGCGACCTGTTTTTGCTGAATACTTTTAGCGGTGCGATAGCAGTCTTGCACATGAGCATCGGCAATTTTTTTCATGACAAAATAACCCAGACTTGCGGCCACCAGCTGACCACCCAGCGGAATGAATTTTGTGACTTGCTTTATCATCACTTTCGCTGCAACATTGTTCAAAGATTTTTTAACTGCCGTACGTGCGACCACCAGACCGGAAAATTCTACGCCACGTTTACGCAGCTCTTGCCAGTGAATCTGACGGGTTTTCGGATCGTAGACACTGATCTGCTCAGGGGACAGGCCGAAGCGGGCATTGATCTCGGGAATCAATTGCGACAAGATGCCGACATCAATGACCACGTCCATAAAAGGTACCGGAATCACGGCAGCACCAGCAGAATAGTAGGCGCGTTTTTTGGTGAGTTCCAGGCATTCGTCGCGGATTTGTTCTAAATCTAGGCTCGGATCGAGACGTTCAGGAATTTTATCTAATTTCATGGGCACTACCTAAGCTCTATGTTGTTTTTTCTATTCAAGCATCTTTAAGATGCTTTTTTCAAAGAAATTTTTCGACTGAAGTGTGGTTTTAAAGTGTCATAGCGCGTTCGGGATGTATAGTAAATAATCTTTATCGTTTTGTAGTAAGAACCACATTCAGCAGTTCAGGGGAACCAATGGCCATCCATGTTATTCAGAGTCAACGTATTGATGTGCTTTTGGATAGTATGCTGCGTATTGTCAACCAGACTGCCCGGAATCCATTTGAGGTGTTACAAACCCGGCATTTTATTGTGCCATCTCCGGCTGTAGAAACTTGGCTGACCCAGAAAATTGCCGAGAAAAAAGGCATTAGCGCCAATACCCAGTTTCATCACCGGATTCGCGCCTTTCAATGGACCTCTTATCAGTGGGTATTGAATGCTCCCAAAGAAGTAGAGCAGGTCCGTGAAGCCAATATTCCGCGTATTATCATCAAATGGCGCGTGTTTCAGGCGCTGCGAAAATGCATTCTGCCTGAACAGATTCCTTTAGATGTCGATCATCCACTGTATTCCATTGTGAAGCGGATTTATGACAGTGCCGACCGGCTGGAACAGGGCACAGAAAAACAGCTGAAAAAACAGAGCATGCTATACTGGGTGGCGGAGCAGGTGTCACGTTTGTTCAGTCATTATATGGATTATCGCGGTTATTGCGCGCGTAACTGTCCTCCAAACAACTGCAGTTGTCCGAGTAACTGGCTCGAGGCCTGGGGACAGGATATTGCGCTTGATATCGAACAGATGATCTATAGCCCCAAAGATGAAAATGGCCATGAGATGCAGGTGGCGGATTTTGTCAAGATTCAGGCGCGTGAACTGGAAGCCTGGCAACGCTGGTTGTGGCAGCATGTATTTCAGGATGACTATGCCAAAATCCTGGAGATTGAACGCCTGTATTGGGATCGGCTGGAAAATGCAGAGACCCGGGCCCAAGCTCTGAAACGACTGCCGGCACAGATTGTGGTGTTTAGCCTGTTAGAATTGCCACCGAGCCAGCTGGATTTTTTACGCCGTCTGGGCCAGTACATTGATATCTATATTTTTCACTTCAACCCCTCGCAGGAATACTGGGCCGACAGTGTCGATCCGGACTGGAAAGCCAGATTTGATTTGCAGCGGGAAGAGCGCTTTATTCAGCGTTTTGAAAAAACCCGTCAACGTAAACCGAATGATGCGGAAATAAAAGATTTCAGGATCAAGCAGCTGAACTTTAATGCCGAAGACCGGGAATCGCGGCATCCGCTCCTGACCCGATTCGGCAAGCAGGCACGGGATCATTTTTCTCTACTCTCTAAACTGTCTTCGGGGGAAGAGGGTCTCTGGGCCGATGTCTTTGTGGATGAATATCAGGACAGGCTGCTGGCCAAAATCCAGTCGGATATCCTGTATTTGCTCGAGCCCGAGCAGCATCAATATGCTTTAAGCCCTGATGATGATTCGGTACAGATTCATGTCTGTCATTCTTCATTACGTCAGCTGGAAGTTCTCAAAGAACAACTGATTCACTGGCTGGCTCAAGGCAATGAAGAAGCGCCGCGTCAGCCCAGTGATATTCTGGTGTTGACGCCAAGTCTGAAAGAACTCGAACCAACAATTCGCAGTGTCTTTGCGCCACCACCGCGTGAGCGCGAAACCGGCAGCAAACGCCTGCAAAAAGATAACCTATATTTACCGATCCAGATTGCCGGGGTGTCGCGTCTGGATGTCAGCAATGCCTGGCGCGCGGTACTGGGCCGGATTCAGTGGGTACGGCGCCGTTTCAGTATTGAGGACTTTGCCGACTGGCTCAGCCTGAATGCGACCCAGCAGTATTATGGTCTGGACTATAGTCAGGTAGAGCGGATGTTACAATTGCTGACAGATGCTGGCTTCAAGCGTGGATTGGACCAGCAGCATTTACAGCAAAGTCTGAGCGCAGGCGATGAGGATTACCGGTTTAGCTTTAAATTCGCGCTGGACCGTCTGGCGTTGGGTCTGGCGATTCCTGAACATACCCTGTTTCAGGACACCTTGAGTTATGCCAAGGTTCTGACCAGTGATTTTCCCTTGATATCCACCCTGATCCGGATTTATCAGGATCTGGTAGAGCGCCGTGACTGGCTGACTTTGCATGAAACCGGACAGCGCACGCCAGTCAAAACCTGGCTGGAATATCTGCGCGCCGATCTGAACGAGTTCCGTGATGCTGGCGTGGAATCGCTCAAAACCGTTGCCGAGATTATCGACAAGCAAATGCGGATGCTGACCTTGGCCGATTATCATGACCAGGATGATCCGCATGCCAGTCAGGAACTGGTGGCACTCAGTCTGCCTCTGCCTTATGTGCTGGAAGAAATTCAGAATACCCTGGAGATGCAGCTGGATCAGGCCGAACCGACCGGACAGATTACTTTTAGCCAGATTGGTCAGATCCGGCCATTGCCTTATAAACTGGTGGTGATGCTGAATCTGGATAGCGGTAAATTTCCGAGCCGTAATCAACAGGTTCCGTTTGACCTGATGCGCAGCCTGAAGCCGCAACTCGGTGACCGTTCCCGTCTGGATGACGAGCAGGGCGCCTTTCTGGATGCCTTGCTGCTGGCACAGGAAAATCTATGGCTGTTCTATAATGGCTTTGATCTGGAGGATGGTGAGGCTCGTGATCCATCCACTGCCTTGCAGGAACTGGTTCAGCATATCGCGCTGATCTGCCAGTCTGAACAGCCGGATGCCGAAGTCGATCCGATGGTGGATATTCATGGTCTATCGGTCGCTCAACATATCCAGCAGCTTTATCATGTACATCCCTTGCAGCCTTTTGATCCAGCCGGATTCGCAGATATGCAGACACCACGTTATCAGGATCAGTGGTTTGCAGTGGCAGAATATATCCGCAGCGCCGAAGGCAAACGCAGCAGCTGGATTAATGCACATTATCCGGCACTAGAACAAAAAGAAATCCGGGTACTCAAAGGTGATGAATGGATCCGCGATATGATTTTCCCGGCACGTCTATTCCTGAAAAGTGTCGGGGTTTCCACGATTCGCTATGCCGATTTGCCGAGTTCCCGGGAACCCTTATTATTGAACAAGCTGGAACAGTATCAGGTGCGGGATTTCCTGTTACAACAAGAGCAGGAGATTGAGCCAAACCTGATGCTAGACCGTTTGCCGGTGGGCAAAACCCAGCAAGCCACCTGGCTGGGCAGCCAGCAGGAACAGCAGTTATTGCAAGAACGTTTGCTACAGTTGGGCAAAGAACTGACGCCAGTCACCCAACAATCCCTGCAGTTCAGTCCTGAACTGATCATTCATATAAACGTGCCTCAGGTTCCACACAGCAGCTACTGGCTGAGTATGCAATCCTCTTCGGCCTCGGAAAAACGCCGTGCCCAGATCTGGCTGGAGTATCTGCTATGGCTGGCTTACTTGAATGACGATGCACGCTCACCAGAACTGGAGCGCATTGTCATTTTCAGTAATAAAACCCTGAAGTTTTCTGGCTTGAGTTCGAGCAAGGCACATGAGTATTTGAAGCTCTGGTTAACGGCCTGGGAAATTGGTCAACAGCAGCCGCTGGTCTTGCCGGCAGAATTACTGATGAAAAAAGAGTGGCAGTGGGCCGAGAATGAACATGGCAAAATGACTATTGTGGAAATGCCGGAATTGCTAAAGGCATGGAACAACAGCTATGAGAGTGCCAAACCTTTGGCTTCGGATGAATCCAGTCTGCTGCATCAAGACTGGCAATTTATTTTGCAGGATCAGGATCCGGATCTGGCCTTGCAAAATTGCTGCCATGATTTTGCTCATGGCCTGTATGCGCCGATTCATCAACATCTGGAGTGGGTGAAATAGCCGTATGACTTTATTAAAGCAGCAGATGCAAAAAGCCATTTCCACCAATCCGATTCAAGACATGAAATTCCGTGGCCTGCACTGGATTGAAGCCTCTGCAGGAACCGGCAAGACCTATACGCTCTCCAGCCTGATGGTGCGGATTTTTCTGGACCAGTATTATCCGCATCAGGTGATTGCGACGACATTTACCCGTAAGGCCACGGCCGAACTGAAAAACCGGGTACGGCTTCGCGTCGAGGAAACGCTGGCTTATATCCAGCGTCATCAGCAGCTCAATTCAGTTGAAATCACAGCAAAAATCCAGAATGAAACCGATCCTTTATTTCAGCAGGTGCTGAAAGATTATGGTTCACGGCTGGATTATGCCCGTCGCCGTTTACGTCTGGTGCTGAACCAGCTGGACGAACTGTTTGTCGGCACCCTGGACAGCTTTAGCCAGAAACTGTTACGTGAATTTGCATTTGAAAGTGGCAAGATTGAACGTGCAGAACTGACCGAAGATCAGGATCTGTATATCCAGCAGCTGATTCATGATGTGCTGCGTGACTGGATTCAGCAACAGCCACAATATATGGTCAATCATCTGTATGTCCAGAATCTGCTGAAACCGGTGGAGCATTATACCGGGCTGGTGCGTGATGCCCTGAATTTCAGCAAGCAGCATTTTCGGAAGATCGAACCGGCTGAATGTGACCTGAACAAATTGGAAGCCTGCATCAGTCAATTAGTGAATATTCAGGACCATGATCTTGCCGTCATGCGGCGTTATTGTCAGGAAAGTCCGAAGTATTTTCACAAGAGTTTTTTGACCAAGTTAACCGAAATTTGTGAAAACTTTATGACCTGGAGCGCAGCCCTGAAAACTCAAGGAACAATGAGTTTCTTTGATGCTGAATTGCAGCCTATTTTACTGAATCTGTGCCATTTGCGCCGCAAGAAAACCGATTTCCAGCCGACCACTCAGGTCTTTAACAAAAGCTGTCCGGATGCAGAGCAGCAGCTGATTTTGCAACATAGTCTGATCGTGGCAATTGATGCGCTGTGTGAGGTCAAACAGTATCTGGATGAGCAGCTGCAACAGCTTACGACCTATCTGGAATTTCATATTATTCAAAGTGTGCAGACCCGTTTGCCACAAACCTTGCAGCAGCAGGGTGAAACCACTTTTTCCCAGCAAATCCGTACATTGGCGGAAGCATTGCAAGGCCAGCAGGGACAGCGTTTTGCCCAGTTTGTACAGGCACGTTATCCGCTGATTCTGGTCGATGAATTTCAGGACACCAATCAGGATCAGGATGATCTGCTGGCCAAGATCTGGCGTGATGCCAACCGGGTGCAGTCCGGTTGCATGATTATGGTCGGTGATCCGAAACAGGCAATTTACGGTTTCCGCGGCGGCGACATGCTGACTTATAACAAGGCACACGCTGACGTACGCCACAAGCAGGGCCGCGAATATACCCTGATGCAGAACCATCGGTCAGTCAAACCACTCGTAGAAGTGGTTGATGCGCTGTTCCAGCGGCAAATGGATTTTGGTGAACAGGTGCAGTACACCTTGATTCAGGCCGGTAGTCGCCCGCATCCAGATCTGGTCGATATGGGCAGGATCAACCCGCAGCCTTTACGATGGATTCAGCTAGGTGAATCGGACCTAGAGGCAGACCAGGTGGCCTGGAAAATCCGTGCATTGCTGAATCAGTCTGCCCAGCAGCAACTGTACTTTCAGCAGCAAGAGCATCAGCAAAGCCTGAGCGCAGATGATATTGCCGTGTTGGGATTTGGGCATTTTGCTCTGGAACAGGTGAAGCAGCGTCTGCAGCGTATGGGCATTCCCTCCTATAAAGAATCCAAACAGAGCGTGTTTGCCAGTCCCATCGCTCAGGATGTCGCGGCCGTATTGACGGCGATTATGGATCCTTTCAATGAGGCCAAGGTCAAGCGGGCTTTACTAACCCGTCTGCTGGGCTTCAATCTGAAAAAACTGATTGATTTGCAAAGCCAGAGTGAAGGCCTCAGTCGCTATATTGCGGATCTGGATATAATTCGGGAAATGTGGTTTGAGAAAGGCTTTTTGACCGCCTGGAATTATGCACTGAACCTGTTTCAGGTCTGGACCAATCTGGTGGCCAGTCAAAGTCTGGACAATGAGCGGGTGGTGGTCAATCTGCGCCATCTGACCGAGATGCTGAGCCAGCAGAGTGAATATTATCAGGGGGCGCAAAAACTCTATCACTGGTATTTGCGCCAGCTTCAGTCACCTTCAGGCAAGGACAGCGAAAAAGAACGCAAGCTGTCTGGGGATCATGGGGTGCAGCTGATGACCATTCATGCCTCCAAAGGGCTGGAATTTAAAGTGGTGTTTTTATTGGGAGCAGATGCTGCTTTTGATGTGAATAAAGGCAATCTGAATTTTTCCCTGTCTGCGCCTGAACAGGACAACATCCTGGAACAATCCCGGGTGATTGCAGTCAATCATAAGAATTTACATGAGCAGGCGATTCTGCAGAATGCAGCGCGTAATGCTGCCGAAAACCACCGGCTCTGGTATGTGGCGCTGACCCGTGCCAGTCACCGGGTATATGCCATGCTGCAGGATCAGAACGCACAGTCCGATTCCGGGCTGGCCTTCTGGCGTGGTCAGGGAAATACCATCTTCGAACATGCTCTAAGTCTGGTCGAGCCGCCTCTGTCTCAGGAGCCACCGCGCCTGGTCGAGCAGTCGAACCATCATCAGGTCGACATGCGGGCGCAACCTTTGCCAGAGCGGCAGTTTTATCCGCGAACCAAAACCAGTTTTACGGCTTTGTCACAGCATCAGCTACATGGACATATCTTGCAGGACGATCTGGTCACGGCTTATGAACAGCCCGACAGTGCTGCCGATGAAATTCATTTTACCGGTCTGGAAGAACAGCCAGCAGCTGTGCCCCTAGACTGGATTAGGCTGAATTTTCCTAAAGGCACCGTAGCCGGAACATTCTTGCACAGCATTTTTGAACATATTGATTTTCAGGACAGCAGTTACTGGAATCTGGAAATCCGGCGCCGTTTTAAAAATACCGCACCGCAAATCTGGCAGGAACTGAAAGAAAAATTTGAACAGGCTTTTCATATACGTAGTGTGCTGGAACAGGCCTTTTCCCTGCATTATCAGGCTGCTGTGGTGAATCTGCGAACCCTGTTTCAGGCCACAGCTCAGGCAGATTTCAAAGCAGAGGAATTGCGTCATAGTATGCAGCGCGTATTGTCCAGCCTGAACTATAAGTTATTGACCGGAATTCGCCTGCATGACCAAAGCAAAGCTTATCGCCAGCAATGGCAGCAGCTGTTTCACTCGGCACAACAGCTCGATCGTTCGGGTCTGCTAGAATTTTTAGGTCAGTTTCAGGTGTATTTCGATGGGCTGGAGGATGACTCCTTTATCCAGTTTTTTGAACAGGAAGTGGCCCAGCTCACACGCTCTGCAAGCACTGAATCGCTGAATGTGGACAGTATTTTCCAGACTGCTTTTGATGGCTTGTTGGACGAGATTACAGAAGATATTTTGCTGAACCTGATGCATGACTGGGTACATGACATTCTGGCCACTCCGATTCAGGTAGATTTTGCTTTGGCGCAGCTGGAGGCTAAACAGTATCTGTCAGAATTTCCTTTTTATCTGTCCTTGACCGATGCCCCTTTGCAGATTCGGCAAATCCATCAGCTTTTTCTCGGACATGACATAGTCATGAGCGATTTTAATGAGGCCAAATCGGCGCGATATCTGACCGGTTCCATCGATCTGGTGTATTTCGATGGCCAGCGCTACCATATTGCCGATTATAAAAGTAACTTCCTCGGCCCTGATCAGCAGCACTATAGTGCTGAGGCGATTCAGCAGAATATGAGCCAGTCCAGTTACTGGTTGCAGGCCGCTTTGTATCTGGTGGCGCTGCATCGTTATCTGAGTGCCAATATGCAGGGTTATTCGATCACACAGCATTTGGGCGGCGCAACCTATTTGTATTTGCGCGGGATGAATGGACAGGTCCAGCAAGGGGCTTATCATTGGCAACCGAGCCTGGAATTCATAGAAAAACTGGATCAAATACTGGGCTATTTTGAGCAGAAAAAATCAGCATGATTTTGCAGTTTTATAAAATATATAGAGATTAAACAGAAAATTATCCTGTGGATAACTTTGAGGATAACTGTGTGGAAAATGAGCAGAATCACGTGTCGCAGCAAGACTCCAATTTAATGGCCTGGATTGACTATCTGTGTCAGCCGCCGTTTAGTACGGCTACATTTGATCCGGCAGCAAAATTCTTGATTCAGCAACTGCTTGAGGCGATACAGGCAGGGGATAGCTGTATCGAAGTTGATCCTCAGCAGGTTGCCCTATTACATAATCTGGTTCTAGATCGCCGTCAGCAAAGTACAGGAATTGCACCATTTATTTGTGCAGATCAGCATTTATATCTGTACCGCTATTGGCAACTGGAACAGGCAGTAGCCTCACATATTGCTCGGATTAAAGCCCAACCGGTTGCCGCTATTGATTTATCCGAACGTGATCGCAATTTATTGTCAGATCCACAGCAAAAATTGGCACTGGAAATGGTTGCGCGGCAGGCGCTGAATATTATTAGCGGCGGTCCGGGTACCGGTAAAACCTATACCTTGGCGCATATGATTGCGGTCCTGCATGAAGCCTTGCCAAATATCCGGATTGCCATGGCAGCACCTACCGGAAAGGCCGCACAGCGCATGAAAGAAGCACTGCAAAAAGCCTTGCATAGTGAAGCGTTACAAGAGTTTGAGCTAGAACAATTAAAACAGTTACAACCGGTCACCCTGCATCGCTTATTGGGTCTGGGCACTCGCGGACAGCCACGCTTTCATGCCAAGCAGCCTCTGCCTTATGATGTGATCGTGGTCGACGAAGCCTCGATGCTGGATTTAAACCTGTCACAGATGTTACTGGCCTCCGTACCGTCTCATGCACGGCTGATTTTACTCGGTGATGCAGATCAGCTGGCCTCTGTGGATGTGGGAACGGTATTGGCAGATTTACAGCAAGTAGCGACTCTGGAAGATAACCGGGTCAATTTAATCACCACGCGGCGTTTTGCGCCTGGAGCCAGGATTGGCGCAATGGCGGAGTTTATCCAGCAGAATCATCAGCCTTCTCACGTCTTGCAGAAATTTGAGCAGCAGATTGTGGCAGCCAGTGAGTTACAGGCGATCGATTTGGATCAGGTGAAGATCGACCAGTTGCAGTTACAATACCTGCTCGCTGGTGCCGAACAGACCGCGCATAATTTGAATCAGTATTATGACCAGCTGATGTATGGTTATCAGGCTTATGTACAGGCCATAAAAACAGAACGAAACTCAGCTGATTTTGAACACTATGTGCAACAGGTGGTCAAAACTTTTGATGATTACCGTATTTTAACGGCAATCCGTTCTGGTGATCTGGGGCTGCTCAAGATCAATCTACAGATTGAACAACGTTTTTTAGCAGCCCAAGGTCAGTTGAAACAGGGCGACTGGTATGTCGGACGACCCGTCATGATGAGCTATAACGACTATCAGTTGGGCCTGTCCAATGGTGATATTGGTATCTGTTTTTTACGTGAGCAATCTGGTCAACGCCAGTTTGAAGTGTATTTCCCGAGTCTGGAAAAATGGGTATTAGCCACCCGTTTACCTAAAAGTATTGAAACCGCTTTTGCGCTGACCATTCATAAATCTCAAGGTTCAGAATTTTCCCATACGGCAGTGGTGCTGGATCAATATGCAAAAAATTTATTGAGCAAAGAGTTGATTTATACTGCAATTACTCGAGCCAAAAAAGTGGTCAGTTTATTGGTAGATTATGATGCTTTTACACAAGCACTTTGTGTTAGAACTACCCGGAAAAGTGGTTTGAGCCAAAAAATCATTGAACAATCTAGTAATTTAATTGGCAAAAATAATCAAATCTTGTAGGTAAAAGCTTACAAGGATTCAGGAAATTGACGCATAGAGCTTTTGCTCGGTTTTTGAGAAGATTTGTTCTACAAAATAACTCAACACGGAAAGTTGAGCATAATCGCATAATGATAATAATAATGTCGGTAGACAGCGAACTTACAGTGAAGTAAGTGAAAGAGGAAACTTACAGCCGCTAAGCCTTGTAGTTTTGGGAGAGACTACAAGGCTTTTTTATATCCTGATTTTTTTATAGGAAGCTTGCTGGATTTTTATCCTAATTTCTTAGCAATAATTTTCAACTCTAGCCAGTAAACTTAAGTAAATAGCGTTAAATAAAACGAGAGCTGTGTAACATTATGCAAATTTTCACCCTGTGATGTACGAAATGGCTTACAGCAAAATGAGGCAAATACCTCTAGTTGTCTGGTGGGAATATGGCAAAATCTACCACACAAGGAAGATGATTTTTCAACAGGATGTTTGAAAATAATAATAAGCGTAAAACGCCATAATAATACAATAAATAATAATGATAAGAGAAAGAACTACAGCGCCAAAAAGCCCGAGTTTACTCGGGCTTTTTTTTATCCATTTTCTATGGGGAGTAGCTGAAGATTCAAGCGAGCTAAAGGGTTTGCGGGCTTTTCAAAGGAGTTTCTATATTTAATTTATTCTGGATTTATTTCATTAAAATAATGCAAAACCTGAATCTTTAAGGAACAAGAGTCATCGGATCTGAGCTGTATCAATGAGCAACCAAAACCATGCAAAAATCTGGATCTATTTTTGCAATTTGATGCGTTTTCCCTTAAAATATGCAACTTGCTGTAGTGATGCACGGCAGTCAAGGTTTTGAATTCTCATCACTTTGATTTTTATCAAAATATACAAGCATCTCGGAGAAATCGAATGGCTTTAACTAACGCAGATCGCGCAGAGATCATGGCTAAATTCGCTCGCGCTGAAAACGACACTGGTTCACCAGAAGTTCAAGTAGCTCTTTTAACTGCTCAAATCAATGACTTACAAGGTCACTTCAAAGAGCACAAACACGACCACCATAGCCGTCGCGGTCTAATCCGTATGGTTAACCAACGTCGTAAACTACTTGACTACCTTAACGGTAAAGACCACGGTCGTTATGTAGCATTGATCGGTGCTTTAGGTTTACGTCGTTAATTCGATTTAAACTTTATTTTCGGGTGTATTGCATGCTTTGTGCTGTATTACTGAAAACTAAAGTCGGCTTAGCTTTGCGCTGAGCCAGTGGAAGGGGCGAATGTTTCGCTCCTTCTTTGTGTTTAAAAATAGTATTTAATCTGGTGAGGTCGGCTTCTAAGCTTTGTCATTTACTCGTCCATATGGTCATGAATGCCAAACCTTAGGGGTCTCCACTAGAATAATTGTTCACAAGAACTAGGAAAAAATAAAACATGTCAATGTTTAATATTATTCGTAAAGAATTCCAATTCGGTCAGCACAACGTTATCCTGGAAACAGGTCGTGTTGCACGTCAGGCAAACACTGTTGTGATCACCATGGGCGGCGTACAAGTACTTGTTGCTGTTGTGGCACAACCTAAAGCAAAAGCAGGTCAAGACTTCTTCCCATTGACTGTAAACTATCAAGAAAAGCAATATGCTGCTGGTCGTATCCCGGGTGGTTATGGCAAGCGTGAAGGCCGTCAGTCTGAAGCTGAAACTTTAATCTCTCGTTTAATCGATCGTCCAATTCGTCCGTTGTTCCCAGAAGGTTACTTCAACGAAATTCAAGTAACAGCCACTGTGATTTCTTCTGACAAAACCATGGATGCTGACATTGCTGCAATGTTAGGTACTTCAGCTGCATTGTCTATCGCTGGTACACCTTTCCGTGGTCCGATTGGTGGCGCGCGCGTTGGTTTAATCAACGGTGAATACATCCTGAACCCAAACCTTGAACAACTTAAAGAGTCTGATCTTGATCTTGTCGTTGCAGGTACGGAATCTGCAGTACTGATGGTTGAATCTGAAGCGAAAGAGCTTTCAGAAGACCAAATGCTGGGCGCTGTATTGTTCGGTCATGACGAAATGCAAATTGCGATCCAGGCGATCAAAGAATTTGCTGCAGCTGCAGGCGCGGTTGAGTCAACTTGGGTTGCTCCAGTTAAAAACGAAGAACTTCTTGGTAAATTGAAAGAAGCATTCGAAGCGAAAATCTCTGAAGCTTACACGATTGCAGTTAAGCAAGACCGTTATGCGGCACTTGACGCGCTTTATGCAGAAGCAGTGGCACAGTTCGTTCCTGAAAATGACGAAACGGGGATTGCAGAAGAAGTAAATGAGCTGTTCGAAGACCTTAAATACCGTACTGTACGTGACAACATCCTGTCTGGTAAGCCACGTATCGATGGTCGTGATACCAAAACTGTTCGTGCAATCGACGTACAAGTAGGCGTATTGGATCGTGCTCACGGTTCTGCATTGTTCACACGTGGTGAAACTCAGGCCTTGGTCACAACGACTTTGGGTAATACACGTGATGCGTTGATGGTGGATACCCTTGCAGGTACCAAAACTGACAACTTCATGTTGCATTACAACTTCCCTGCATACTCTGTAGGTGAAACGGGTCGTGAATCTGGTCCTAAACGTCGTGAAATCGGTCATGGTCGTCTGGCACGTCGTGGTGTTCAGGCTGTACTTCCTGCGGCTGACCGCTTCCCGTACGTGATCCGTATCGTATCTGACATCACTGAATCTAACGGTTCGTCTTCAATGGCGTCTGTATGTGGTGCTTCATTATCATTGATGGATGCTGGTGTTCCATTGAAAGCACCAGTTGCGGGTATCGCGATGGGTCTTGTGAAAGAAGGCGAGCGTTTCGCAGTTCTTTCTGACATCTTGGGTGATGAAGATCACTTGGGCGACATGGACTTTAAAGTAGCGGGTTCTGCAAACGGTATTACTGCGCTACAAATGGACATCAAGATCGAAGGTATCACTGAAGAGATCATGGAATCTGCATTGAACCAGGCTTATGCGGGTCGTATGCACATCTTGAATGAGATGAACCAGGTGATTTCACGTGCGCGTCCTGAAATTTCGATGCACGCACCGACCTTCCAGGTGATCAACATCAACCCGGATAAAATCCGTGATGTGATCGGTAAAGGCGGCGCGACCATTCGTGCAATTACTGAAGAAACTAAAGCGGCGATTGATATCGAAGATAACGGTACAGTTCGCGTATTTGGTGAAACTAAAGCGGCTGCGCAAGCTGCAGTTGCCAAGATTCAGGCACTTACGGCTGAAATCGAGCCAGGTACAATTTATACAGGTAAAGTGATTCGTATTGTTGAATTCGGTGCGTTCGTAAATATCCTGCCAGGTACTGATGGCTTACTTCACATCTCTCAAATCTCAAACGAACGCATTGCGAACGTGGCAGATGTATTGAAAGAAGGTCAGGAAGTAAAAGTACAGGTTGCGGATGTTGATAACCGTGGCCGTATTAAATTAACGATGAAAGACATCGAACAAGTTTAATTCTTAAAAATATTCACATGGGAAAACTCATGTGAATAACAATAAAAAAGCCCTGAGCTTGATCAAAGTGTTTATTTTGGCTGGCTCAGGGCTTTTTTTATGCTTCAGTATTGGTCTGAATGTGGTGTTCAGTTGATCTCAGGTTAAGGGATCTGCTTCAGAGCTTTTTAACAAACGATAAATTTCATCTTTTAATTTCAGTTTTTTACGCTTGATCGCCTCAATATCATTGTTGATATGATTGACTGGATCAAGTTCAAGCTGGCTGATTTCTTTGTCCAACTCGTTATGTTCCTCGAATAACTTGGCAAAATAGGGATTTTCCTCGCGAAGTTGCACAATCAAGTCGCGGTATTCGGGAAACATGTATTTGATTTTCTTATTGCAATCTTTGGTTTTCATAGGGATTCTTATACTCTAATCATAAAATTAAATATAAATATGTTCTGATCTGCACTGAAAAATGCAGATCGACAGAACATGAAAAGGATTTACTTGAAGTGCAAATGTTTGACCTCGCGGCGTAACTCCTGCACTTCATCAATGAGGTCCAGCATCATGGCAACGGCGCTAAATGAGGCATCAAAATCGCGTTGCAGGCGATAGGCGCGTTGTGCACGCGAGATATCTTCACCGAGGAAAGTGCTGGTCGGGGTTGTAGAACGATTTGGTAAAATTCCATGTTCAATTAACTGCATGACCCATTCCGGGCTTTGTCCACAGGCTTCTGCAAAGTGGATCAAGTCAAATGAACGATCGTCCATAATTTCTGAGGGGGTATAACCGTGGGAAAAACTTTCTTGGTACTGAATCGTAGTCATGGGTCTACTCCTTAAACAGCCAAGTGTGCAAAATCCGGAGAAAGGGAAGGTGCTAAAATAGAACGCTTTCCAATCCTTGGACATGCAGACTCAGAGTGATGACTCAAATGATCATGAGTGAAGAGTCGGGATGTGCCAGTAGTTGATGGATCAGTCGGTCTGACCGGATATCTATCAGCAGCATGCGAGGCAAAGAAGGTTAAAGCTGAAGTTGTTTTTATAATTTTATGTGTTATCGACAAAGCGTATTCAATCACTTTCCTGTGTTGAATAGAGGGCGCCATATCAGGGCTGCAAAGCAGACCAGAGGGCAAAATTGAACGAGGCTGAAGATTGATCATCATAAGTGGATAAAAAATAACCGTCTTCGATCCATTATTATGACTTTGCCTGCTCCAAAACAGTTTTTATTTGTACCTTATTGTTTCAAATCATGACAAAGAAAAAAGCCCCTGATATAGGTAATGCCAGTCAGTTAAGCAAAAAAAGTTAAAATGCTGTAAAAAGAGCGTATGTAAATACGCTCTTTTTTTATGAATTTATCTCAGAATC
>NZ_JAMXXC010000017.1:0-57089 GCF_024129855.1 Acinetobacter lwoffii | reverse complement strand
GTAAGAAAGCGTTAGCCAACACATACTACCTGGCAAGAAATTAAATAAAAAATAGCTACCGCTTCGGCGGTACTTATTTTGCCTATAAAAATGCCCTAAAATGCATATTTTAGGGCATTATTGTTTTTCTAGCATAAACCCAGCCTAAAAGCACCGGATTCTGTTGTGCATCTGGTTCCGTAGCTTTTGGACGCTGTACGTGCATGAAAATAAAAAATCAGGGTCTAACTACTGTTTCATAAAAAATACGATGGGGTAATTTATGAAGAAATCAGGCAAAGCTGCATATATTTCTGAAAGTGATTTGCAACTCACACTTAAAAGCCTAAAGGGTAAAAACTCAGTAAGAAACCAAGCTGTGTTACTGGCTTCTCATTTTATGGGTTTGCGTGCCAAGGAAATGGCTTCACTTAAAATGGGTGATGTGTACGATTTTAGAAATCACATACTCAGGGATACGATCCGGCTTTTAGCTGCATACACCAAGGGTAATAAATACCGTGAAGTTTTCCTACTGGACACAGCGGCCAGAAATATCATGCTTGAATATATCCTTTCAAGGGAGGATTCAGGGCCGGAAGCACCGTTATTTTTATCGCAAAAATTACAACCTTTTACAGCCAATACCATGCAAAGAATGATCGGTAATTTATACAAGAAAGCCGGTATAAATGGGACTTCTCATAGTGGACGGCGCTCATTTGCTACTCGATTAATTAGACATAATGTGGATATTTATTCTATTCAACAACTTATGGGTCATTCGAGTATTACAACAACTCAAGAGTATTTTGCGTCCGATCCAAATTTACTAAAAGAGAAAGTATTTAAGTTAAGTCAATGACTTACATTGAATTAAATAATACAGGTGTAATATATAATACATATATATAGCCATATAGATAGATGGTTATAGTGTTATTTATCTATATAGTTATACGTCCATATAATAAGCTAGATATATTGATAACTATATATCTGGTAGGTACAATGCACATACGGCAATATTCACACACACATGGAAATATATAAATGATTACTCTTATTGCGAACACGAAAGGCGGTGTCGGAAAAACATCATTGGCTACATCAATCCTTGCAGCTTTAGCAAAGGATAAGGGGGTTGTTGGCGTGGATCTGGATTCAGTAAATAAAGCGGCTTCGGCTGAGTGGAGTAAAAACCGTACTGAGATAGACGGTAAGTTTTACTTTTTATCTGGTGATGTACGTGACCAGATTACCAAGATTGCATCTGATTATGATGAAGTAGTGATTGACGCTGGTGGCTTCGATAACACTGAATACCGCCAAGCAATCAGCGTTGCCGATGTAATCTTGATTCCCTTGTTGGTGGGTTCTACTTCAAATATTGAAGGTTTGCGAAAAGTAGCAGAAACAATCGAACAAATGCGTCCAGATAATCTACCTAAAGTGTACGGTGTTGTTACCAAAGCACCGCACCACACATCATCACCAGAACTTGACCGGGCAATTACCGAAATTATTAACGATCCATTAGTTCAACCTTGTCCAACTGTTATTGGTGATCGTGTCTGGTACACAAGAGCATTCGATGAAGGTATCGGCCTACTGGACCTAAAGCCAATTAAGCGCAATGAAACGAAATATATTGAAATTGCTCAAAATGAGTTTTTAACTTTGTTTAACTTTATTTATGGTGAAAATAATGACTGATATTCCAGCGAACCCACGCCGGGCGCAAGCTACCGAAGCACGTAAACCTGCCCAAGCTGAAAAAAGCCCGGAAGAAGTTATTAACGCTGCACCTTTGCAAACGATTCAAGTTGAACAAACAAATCCGATTGAAGCTGTAAAACCCTGGCGTGCTGGGACCAGCATGTCTGAGGATGAATTAATGGTTGTCACTGAAAAGGGGTCTTATAATATCCCTATGGAATTGGTGCTGCGCCTGGACTATCTCGTTGGTACAAAGAAATCACGTGGTTTAGGTCGCAAAACCAATAAAACGGCGCTATTGATTGAAGCCTTGGATGAATACACCAAGCGCGAACTTAAAAAGCAAGGTCATAGCGTTTAATTTATGAATCAAAAAAGCCAGCTTAATGCTGGCTTTTTAGTTTTATGCGGTCTGTTTTTTCGGTTTTAATCCTTGGTAGAAGATCATGCCAAAAATAATTGATATACCTACGCTACCAAAAATCTGCTGTGCCAGATCCTCGCCTGGTTGAATCGCCACTTTGATTAAGGTGAAGATAAGAACACACATAGCGAACCAAGCAATAGATATTGCCTGTTTCTTATTTACCGACCAATCTGCCACTTCTGGTTTTGAACTCGCAAAGCCTTTGGCTACAAAGTACGATATAACCGCCAGAATAACCGAAATAATAAGCCCCATAATTTCATCCTGTTTTTATGATAAAAATTTACCAATCATCATAACCAAAAAAACCAGCATTTAAGCTGGCTTTTTTTGACTAAAATCAGGCTAATTTAGGAAATAGCGTCTTAAAGTCATTGTATGTGGACTTGATCCGGTCAATAAAGCTAGATAACCCTAAATGCCAACGCTCCCAGTCCTCGTTTTCTCCCAGGATAATCTCTTTCATTTTAGCCATGACAGCTTTCTTTTTATCTGCACCGGATAAGCCACCTTCAATCTGCATGGAATCCATAAAACTAACGGTTTGCTGGTAGAATTGACGGCCATACTGAATAGCATCCAAAATACTACCAACGGCTTGTGCAATGGTGACGGCGACAAGAACTTTAGACATGGTTACACCTTTAAAAAATATAAGAATATTGATAAATAATTATAAGTTATTTTTGCCTAAGTATAATAAATAGACATAAAAAAACCGTCTATCTGAGGAATAGACGGCGGAAAAAAGTGATCGGTTGTGCGCCAGACTGGACTTGAACCAGTGGCAAACAGCTTAGAAGGCTGTTGCTCTATCCAACTGAGCTACTGGCGCAAAAAAAAATCTGCTAAATGAATTAGGCCACTTAACAGATTAAAACCCAGAACGCTCTGATTCGTTCTAAGTAAGGGTCTGGTGATTATATTTGAATATATAAAATTATAAAAGGTGGGATAATAATAATTGGTTAAATATTTATATAAATAAAAATTTGATTGATATTTTTATTTATTCAGATATATTTGGGGTTCTTCGTCAAGAAAACCGTTTAGACTGCCATATTTAAACGTAGATTCGCTTTAAAAAAAGCGCCCATTAGTGGGCGCTTTTTTATTACTGGTCTAAATATGGATTGTATTCACTCATCCACTCTAGTCCTTTCACTGTTTTACGCTTTTCTTGCCAGGTCTGGTTAGACTTGTTGAAATTCGTTTCAGCTAGTTTCTGGTTAAACTTGATTGGATAACGTGGATTCTCCTTGTTGTAGTCGCGGATCTGCTGCTTAATGTCGCGGACTTGAGTTCGGTCCCCAGATTCCAAAGCAGCTTCATAGCGTTCTTTCCAGCGTTTGTTTAAGTAGATCTGAGAAGATTTGTCTTTCATCTCTAATCCTCTTATACGGCCCTCTTTTGCAATACCGGCTGGTTGTGCATCAAGTATCTTAACTATGCCGTCTAGCACCGTGGCATCATTCGTTTTAACGCCAGTTTTCATATTGCGGTAATCGCCAGTCGCGGCAGCATCAAAACCTTGAAACAAACTTGTTCCAGCTTTCGGTAATAATTGCGTCCCAGCCTGGTAGTAAGCACCCACTTGAGCCAGTGCAACGGATTCCTTCACCTTCTCAAGTAAGCCGCCAATTGGACCAGCTATCTGTGAAATTTCAGAAGATTTCATATAGTCACTGGTCGTTGGGCTGAAATATGCAGTCGCTGGGATTAAGTCACCCATACCCATACGGCCCTTAACGTCAATCAATGGGTTTAAGTTCACGATACCATCCATTAGAGCCGTATTTACTGCGCTACCCATCGTCTGCCCAAGTGCATCATGCAAAGCGATTTGAATCTCACGCTCGGTATTAACAGGCTTTCCGACCAATCCGCCGGCAGTTTCGATACCATCCAAAATATCGCGTACAAATGGCAAGCCAGACGTACCAGAAAAGGCCATTAAGATTCCCAGCATGGTTAAAACGGATCTGGATACACCAAAACCGACCAGACCGGCCATTTTCTTTTTAAACTCGTCATCATCACCGCCGTATAAGCCAGATTTCTGCATTCGTACCATTTGCTCAATGTAGGCAATCATAAATTGCTTATACATCATCAGGACGCTGCCGACATTGCCACGTGATACACGCGGACGGTTGCCCTTGTTATAGATTCCCTGTGTTTCCTGAATAGTTCTGACTGCAAAATCATAGGCATCTTTAAAGCCTAATTGCTCTAATTTGGTTTGGCCCAGACTTTCGGCCACGTCCAAAGCTGCAAATAGTGAAGTACGGCGGTTGACGGTTTCAGATGCTTGAGCAAACAAGCCAGACGCATGGCTGACCAATTGCCAGGTGCTTGCACCAAGGCCAGACTTACCACGCTCTAAACCTTGCATCATCCATGTGTTTTGTGGGTCCAAGTGGCCTTCTTTCCTTGCACGCTCATAATGGGCCTTATATTTAGGGTCCATTGCATCCGTACCTTTACGCCATGTGGTAACAGCTTTACCAAAGGCTTTTAGAATCGTGCCGTGGTCCTTGCTGTACTGCATCAGATAAGGGAATGTTTGTAATAGTGGCTGTGTTAAGTTCACCACGCCAAACATGGCTGAGAATCCCATATACCAGACAAACGCGAAGTTTTTAACGGCGGCTAGTTCTTCCTGGGTATCCAATGAGTAATCACGTAACCGGATTGCGTCCTCTTGAAAGGCCGGATCTTCGATATTAGTAATAGATTCATCAATTGCCGGGTTATAGCTCTGGTTTGCTGAATAACGCGCATTCGACATAACAAACGATGCTAGAACACGTTTTACATCGGTATCAAAACCATCAATGCCCTGGCGCTTCAATAGGCGTTTAAGTGCATGGTTATTCTGGACGGCGTACTTGATATAGGCTGTTTCAGCGTCACCAATTGGTAAACCGGATTCTTTAGCAAATAACGCCACCGTTTCAGGACTTACACCCTGGAACAGTTTGTGTTGCAGCTCGTTAATCTGGCCTTTCTCTAGGACCGTACCTGGTGGCAGGTTGCCTTTTTTCTCCTGATCTCTAAAGTAGATATTGCGCTCAGATTCACTTTCAAAGTGCTGGCGATAAGATACTTCGCCTGTGGTCGGGTTCCAGATCCTCACAAAATACTTGCCAAAGCGCATAAGCGGAACGTAACCCTGATCCTTTAGGTCGTTCGCCTTCTTAAATACCCGGTCTACGGCTTCAATTGCGGCCTGTCGAGCATCCGCCTTTTCTGGCTTGCCCTTGGTTAAGGTATCAATCCGTTTCAGGATCTCGTTATAGTGGTCGGTAATGTCCAGGTCTTGCCCTGCCAGCTCTAACACTTCCTCATTGGTTCCGCCCAGGTGTTTATAGATATTTGAGAAGGTTGTATTTGCAAAGGTGTCTAATGACGTATCAATTGCATCACGGATCTCGTTATATAGGCCAATTTGATCATCATCAAAACCTAATTGCTTTAATTCCTTAACCGTGTGGCGTTCTGAATTGTCGAGCAATGTATTTTCAAACATCAGTTTTCCGACTTTATCCAGGTCCTTATCTACCTTGGCCTTATCAATTTTTCCGCCAGAAAAGGTGTGTCCAATCGTGCGACCAACTCGCTTCACCTCTTTCCAGTAGTCGCTACCTTCCTCTAACTGGGTCAAGATAGACGGCGCAACGTCCATTGATTTTGAACTTGCAAAAGTAACATGATTGATTTTCCCCTGGACCAGATCAAAAGTCTTTTTAAACTGGCCGGTTTCATCCCTCAACGACTTATGCAGCATGGTTTGGAATAGATTAAGCGTTCTATTGCTTAGGGTTTTTGAAGCTTCTGCACCGCGCAAGGACAATTGACCAAATGCGGTTGACGCTGCTTTGTCTAAAAGCTCACGCTGTTTAGATCGGCTCATGTTTTGCGGATTGGCGGTACTGCTGCGACTGTAGCGAATATCTGGATGGGATGAATCAAATGTGCCGCTATTCGCTGTTGCTGACTTAATTTGTGTCGGCTCATGCGCTACTGCCCATTTAACGGTTTTATCTTCATTTAAAAGGATTACACCATCATGGCCCAAGTCTTTAAGCTCCTTTCGACTTGGGACCTGATCCATAACAGAATTAACATAGTATGGATTTTGGATTGATAGATAGGTTTGCATAGGCGACTTACTATCAGCGTATGCGCTTGCTTCGGATAAAGCTGCTGTGAAGTAGCTTCCCTTGCCAAGTAATGCGCCAGATTCATTCGTATTAAATTGATTAAATGATTTTGGTGTACCGTGGTACATAATTAAAGGGTTGCCATTTGAATCAACAACCTTACTTTCATTGAACCAAGATTTAAAGGCTGGGCTTTCCGTCTGGTTGGATCTATCAACATGCTTATTCACTGACGGCGCTTTTTTACCGCCTTTTGGTGGTGTTGGTGGTGTTCCCTTAGAAACAGTCTTAACCATTCGTTCAGCAAGGGCCACCATATCGCTAGGGCTGAGTTTTAGGTTTAATCCTAGTCTATCTACCGCCCATGCTTTAACTGCGCCCAAAACGCGATTTATAAGCCTTTGTACTGGTCCTTGTTTTTGCTGGTTTCTTGCTGCTACGGTGATTAAGTACGGTAAATATTCATCAGCTTGTACCTGTGCATCAGATTCACGCTCTGCTAATCGCTTGGCTTCAAGTGCATCAGCATTACCAGACTTAACAAGTCGGTTAAATTCATTCATTAAAACGGCGTAAGTTTCCGGCTTCATCACGCCCTGCATCCCAACGTGGCCGCCAAGCTCATGTAAGAACACTGGCACGATGTTTTCAGGTGTGATTGCATCAGCAACCAGTGTTACACGACCATTTTCCGCAAAACCTTCCACACCTTGCTCGGCATAAGTAGGCACAATGCTTAAAATGCCTTTTTGCTCAAGCTGCTGAATTGTGTCCTCACCAAAACGACTTACAAGCTCTGTGCGGATCTGGTCCGGGGTTGAACCTTTGCCAGCACCAGAACGGCGGCTATTCTGCTTCTGTTGCTGCTCCGGCTCCTTCTTCTTCGGCTTGAGTTCTTCAATTAAAAGATTGTGCTTGGTTTCAAGGTCTTTCAACTGATCGGATTTATCCCATTTAGCACCTTCAATTTTGGCCCTTAGTGCTGGGACCTCCTTTTGTGCAGAATTTAACGCTTCTTTGTAGCCTTTAAGTTCTTCCGGGATAGATTTGATTTCGTTTAACAGTTTTTGAATCAAGCCAACTGGTGAACTGCTGCCGACTTCATAGCTACCCAATCTAAACGGTTCTGCATTACCCTGAACCATAATGTCGACTGTGCCAATCATGCGTGACGGTGAAGCCGAAACTTTAAACCCATTCAGCACGCCTAAGTATTCGTCTTTACCTTTTGCTAAGGCACTCTTAATACCGTTCTCTAGGATAGCTGCCACGTCCTCACGTGCGCCTTTATCCTCTTGCTTGATTTTGGTTCTGCCAGAACTAAATTCAAACTTTTCAGGCTGCTTGATTACAACGTCTTGTTCCAGGGCTGCAATTTTACGCTTGTATAACTGCACATCATTTTCAGTAGATCTAATGATGTTTTTGGTCCGGTGAATACCTCTGTCAAAAGTGGTCTTGTCATCATTCAGCTCTTTGATCTGCTTGCGAAGGTCCATTTCCTCCAAAATTCTAGGGTCGCCACTCGATGCTGCTTTCATTTCTGCGGCGTTCGCTGCTTCACCAGCAACATCCTCCACAACTCGCGTGGTTCCAGCACCTTTTCTTACTTGCTCAATAAACTTGGCCTTAGATTCAATGGTCTGCCACATACGGCTATCAAGCGTCTGTTTAGTCGCATAGCGGTTAATCTCAATCTCGAACCCTTCTGGATTTGCCTTATAGAACTCATTGCCCTGGCGAATAATACGGCCTTCTCGCTGCTCAAGGTCGCTTGGTCGCCAAGGTGCATCAAGATGATGAAGTGCTACAAGTTTGTTTTGCACGTTCATGCCTGCGCCCATTTTCGCAGTAGATCCCATCAATACTCGAATATCACCACGCTTAACCTTCTCAAACAATTCTTGCTTCTGTAGTTCTGTTTTAGCATCGTGAATAAATACAATCTCACTTTCTTTAATGCCTTTAGCAATCAATTTTGCTTTAAGGTCATCGTACACACTAAATTCAGAATCTAATGCCGATAGTTCATCTGGTGATAGTTTGTCGAGTTCGATTTGTGCTGCTTCATCCCCTTCATCAGCAAGCTTAATCAGCTGCTCAATTCTGGATTTTTCTGCCGCTACTGCCCCCTTTGGAGTGGATAGGTCACAAAATACAAGCTGTGTGCCTTTCTTGGCATTCCATTGCTTATAGGTGTCATAAATGCTATTTGCAGCCACATTGACCTTAGATCCTTCAAAATCCTCTGCTGTTGGATCAATCAAGCGCATATCGAGCGCGGCTTTTCGTGCATCACCCATGATTTTGAGCATGTTATCCGCGCCTTTTTCTGGCTTGCGCGGCAAGTTTTCAGTACGCCATACCAGTGAGCCTTCCGGGTATGATTCAAAGCCATTTTCATCAACGGTTGGCATACCGATATAGTCGGCCTGGGTATCGCTACGCTCAACAACCACGTTTTGCGGTTTATTGCCTTTAATCTTTGGTGTGCCTAGTGTTTTACCTTCACGTGCCAGCTGCGCGTTAATATCATCCCGGTTCATTACATCGGCAAAGCCTAAATAACCCTGCATCAGCTCCGGCATGTTGACAAACTTTGCAAAACGGTTGGTTAGCTTGTATTTACCAGACGGCGATAACTCCCAATCACTGACCACTTCACCAAAGACGGTTGCCCATGCGTCAAAGTGGTTAATGCCCTGTGATTTCAAATTATCCCAGTCCAAATACCGCTGCATGGTGAACATTTCAGCCATAGTGTTAGAGATAGGCGTACCAGTAGCAAAGATCAATTTTGATTTAGGGTTATTGCCCTGCATGATCTGAATTTTAGCAAACAGATCCTTCGCTTTTTGTGAGCCTTTGCCTGTACCCAGTCCGGCCACGTTCTGCATAGAAGTCGTAAATTCAAGGTTCTTAAATTCATGGGCTTCATCCAGCATGACAGAATCAATACCAAGTTCATGCCAATAAATATTATCGGTATCCTTGTTTTCACGGTTTAGAAGATTCTTTTTCTTTTCCTCTAAGGCTAAACGGCGCTTTGCCACGGCTTTGGCGTTACGTGAACGTGATTCATTTTTCTCTCTCAGTTCGCCTTCAAAAGCCATAATTTCAGCAATTTCATTATCAATGAACTGCTGTTCTTGATCTGGTGAAATTGAGATTTTCCCAAAAGATGAATGAGCAATGATAATTGCGTCATAGTCACCATTCGCCATTTTTGCAATAAAGCGTTTACGGTTGGCCTTCTCAAAATCCTTTTTAGTTGCAGCCAGAATATTGGCATTTGGATAAAGCAAAACAAAGTCATTGGCCCATTGTCCTACCAGGTGGTTAGGAACAACGATTAACGGCTTGTTTGCGATACCCATGCGGCGCATTTCCATAGCTGCGGCAATCACGGTAAAGGTCTTACCAGCGCCCACGGTATGGTCATAGAGTGTGGCTTTCGATTGGACTGAGCGCCAAACGGCATTCTTCTGGTGTGGTCTTAGTTCAATCGCGCTGTTCATACCATAAAAAGCCAGGTGCGAACCGTCATATTCACGATTGACTGTAGTATTAAACACATCGTTGTATAAACGCTCTAAATGCTCTCGTCTTGCATCGTTCTCCCATAACCAGTCCTTCCATGCCGACTTAATCATTTCCACACGTTGCGCGGCTTCCTGTGTGGCTTCTTGGTTGATTACACTCGTTCCATCTGAGAAATTGTCATAGACGGTTGGTTTTTTGCCATTCATGGCATGATTAAGAATACTCTTGGTGTCTACTCTGCTGGTAGCATAGGTCGCGCTGGCAAGGGCAGTTACACCGGACGGCGTGACTTCCCACTTGTTAAGCAACTTAAAATATTCGGCCTTTCCTTCTGGTGAACCGGTAATGTGACTAACAAAGTCGCTCATATAGTTCGCAGGGATCCAGTGCGAACCGATTTTTACATCAATGTCTAAGGCTTCAATGTCTGCCGGTATAACTTTTTCTAAAGCTCGGACGTTACGCTCGTACTTCGGATCTCGCTCTGCATGTTCTTTAGCTACTGCAAGTTTTTGCTTTACGTTGCCAGATAGGTATTCATCCCGAACCACATAGCCGTTAATTGGATCATTAAAGATCAATTCACCCAATTCCGAAATAATTTCACTTTCAGATTTCCCAGCATAAAGCTGCTGCATGGTTTGGGTGTTTACGTGTCCATGTCTGTTTAGGGATTCTGTTAAAGCATCTTGAGCATTGCTTACACTTTGGACCAGTGCAATAGGGACCTGAGTTCTCTTAGTGAAGATTGCAGCCTTT
Source organism: Acinetobacter lwoffii (assembly GCF_024129855.1). Classification (GTDB taxonomy): domain Bacteria; phylum Pseudomonadota; class Gammaproteobacteria; order Pseudomonadales; family Moraxellaceae; genus Acinetobacter; species Acinetobacter lwoffii_L. The sequence continues at coordinate 46,496 of NZ_JAMXXC010000017.1, read as the reverse complement.
TCTGCGCTCGGTTTTCTGAATTTTTGGCCGGTACTCTTAGCAACGGCGGCACTTACACCACGATCATATTTATCCTCTAGTGCTGAAAGCTGCGCCCAGTTCGGATCGTCACGCATTAATCGCTTATTGGTGTCGCTATTGATAAAGCCATGTGCTGAAACAAAAGCATCATATTCCTTATTTAGCTCTTTACGTGATTCGGCAATCTGCTTGTCTGTTGCATCCGGATCTAATTGAAGGGTTCTTAACGCTGCCAGCTTTTCAGCAGTATGAATCATCCCTGCAACACGGTCCCTGGCTTTGTCATTGGTAAACTCAACGGCTTGTGATTTCTGCTCTCCCATAATGTCCGGTAAACGCTCATGAATCTGACCATCTGAATTGACAAATTTTGAGCCGACTTTGACCTGGGAAATATCGCGGATAACCGCCTGTGTGGTTTCTTCAAAGTTTTGGCTTAGATCGGCATTAAATACGTCCTTTGGTAGACGTTCAATCGCTTCACTTAAAAGCTGTTCGGTGTTTTGCCCTTCACGTTTAATTAGTGCTGGCTCACCATCACGATACATACTGCCGTATGCACCAAAGTCACCTAGCATGTTCTCCGGGTGTCGAACAAAGTATTCATTTAGCGGTACGCTGTTGCCGTCTTTGTCTTTGTAGTCCTTCACATCAAGCCAGGTTTCGCCGGTTTTGGTTTCGCCTTCTTCTTTTTTGCGAAGGAAAATAATATCTGTGGTGACTTGTGTACCAGCATTTGATAGGAAAGCATCATTCGGTAAACGGATCGCGCCGACCAGTTCTGCGCGTTCTGCGATATAGCTACGCTCTTTATCACCCATCTTGTCCAGGAACCGGTTTGTCACAACCATAGCCAGGATACCATTCGGCTTCAAGCTATCTACTGACTTGGCAAAGAAGTAGTTGTGCAAACTAAATCCGCTGATTTTTGGCTTTACCTGGTCATTGATTGTAATGCTTGAAAACGGCGGATTACCAATAGCAATATCGAAGTAATTATCAATAATTTGATAATCCTGGAATCCCATTGGGGCCTTAACATTGGCTTCTGGGTAAAGGTGTTTTGCAACTGCGCCGGTGATATTGTCCAGCTCTACTGCATAAAGGTTACTGGCTTTACGCATATTCTTCGGCATTAGGCCGAAAAAGTTACCCACGCCCACGGACGGCTCTAATACACGGCCATTTTTAAAGCCGAAATTAGCCACGGCTTGCCATAGTGCTTTTACAATTTCAGGACTGGTGTAATGGGCCGCAATACTTGAATCCACGGCGGCCTTCATTTCATCTTTTGTTAAGAGTGATTCAAGCTCTGCAACTTCCTTTGTCCAGCCAGTCGCAATGCTTCCATCTTCACGCTTAAACGCTTCGGCCAATCCTCCCCAGCCGACAAATTTAGATAGTGCTTTTTGCTCTGCCTTGGTTGCAGGTCGCTTCTCGGTTTCAAGCTGCTTAATAATCTTAATAGCTTCGATATTGGCTTTAAATTTGGTCTTTTTGCCGCCTTTACCAATATCCTTCTCGTCAATGACGAAAGCATCAACCGGTGCGTTATCCGCAACAACGGCTTGCTGTGGGTCTAGTCCGTTGTTGTCGCTGTTTCTTCCGGCAGAAATAGATACTTCTCTCTCACCATCTGCCACGCTTCGTCCGGTGTCATCCCCTGGAGTTCTAGTTGATCGACTTCCTGATACGTTTGTTCGGCTGCCTGTTGCAGTTTTTGTTGCAGAATCCCCTGCTTCACGTACTCCCTGTACATCTTCGGTAGATACTGCTTCCAGTGTTTTTCCGCTTGTCTGATCCAGTTGTTGAACATCGTCTGATTCCTGTTTGTCTGCTGTGGTTTCTGCTGGCTTACTGTATTTTCCTAAACTGTCCTCATATTTCTTTTTTTGGTCGTTCCAAATAAAGGAATTGTTTGGATCTGCTTTAATAAGACTATCAATTGCCTGGATAATTGTATTGTAATATTTTACGCGATCATCACCCTTTGGCATTGGTGCTTCACGTGCATCGTGATATGCCTTTAATGCTGACTGAAGGACTGTTTCAGAATTGTCAGTATTTTCACGGCTTTTTAGTTTCTGATACTCATTGATAGAATCCTCGGCTTTTTTCGCTTCATCTTTGTAATACTGCTCTGACGGCTTATCATCAATCATGTCTGCCATTTTAAGCAAAGCATCACGCTCTTTTTCGTAATGCTGAATTACAGATTCAGTATTATTCCAATCAATTTTCTCTTTTTGAATTACTTTTAAATCATCATAAGCCTTAGATACTTGCTCATTGTTTGATTTATCTTGCTGTTCAGCAACTTCATACTCATTGCCGCGACTTCCTCCGAACTCGATTCCATTCGGTGTGATCGATACGCTTTCAGTAATGAATACGCCTAATGGGTCGTAGTAAGAACGAACCCCTCTTTCATCTTCATAAACATCATTACCATATCGGTTCTTACCCAGTAATGTTCTTTGTTTCTTAGGCTTCTCCTGTGCCGGTTCAACCTTCTCTGGATCGGCTTGTTTCTGTAGCAGCTTATCAGCTTCCTCTGCGCGTTTCTGCTCTGCTTTCAAGGCTTCGGTCTGGTCTTTTTTACGTAATACAAACTGTGACGGCGCAAGCTCTACAATTTCGTGCGTATCCTTCACATTATTAATTTTCAATCCACGTAATGCAGCATTTTTGCTTAAAAATGGTTTTCCATCAGATCCCCGGCCAATATCGCCAGATTTCATACCTTCCGGTGCATCATTTTCCTGAATGCCATTTTCGCCTGTTTTTTGTTCAGGTTGCGCCGGCGCTGGTGTTTCAGGTTCCTGGATAGTGTAGCCTTTCTTTTTTTCTTTCCATGCGTTTTCTTCTTCCTGCATGGTTTTAGCATCAACCGATCCGGCTCCCCATTCGCCAGAATAGCTATAAGAAACACGCCCATCAGAATGAGTGAGCTTTTTAATTTCTGCACCCACTTTACCGCTTTGGGTTAAGTATGTTCTCACCGGCTCAATAGTCATGCCGCCTTTTTTAATGCTGTTTTCAGGATTGGCAAATTTATCTGTAATATCCATTAAATCCGTATCGTTCGCATCAGGATATTTATACACACTCCCTTTGTCGCTGATAACAGCCGTACCGACTAAATTTCCATCTGGGTCCTTAACATCATATTCAAAATTAGTTTCAGTAATGCCGCTACGCTTATGCTTCGCTTCAAAGTTTGTTTTTTTGTTTTCAAAAGAAAAACCATCAATAATTTTCTGTGTTTTTCCTTCTTTTATGGCTGGCTGCTCCGGTGTATCAGCTTTAAGCTCCGGTGTATCAGCTTTAAGCTCCGGTGTATCAGCTTTAAGCTCCGGTGTAGTGGTCGTGCTGATCGCCTTCACAATTTCAGTGGCTTCTTTTAAAACGTCTGCACGCGAACGGCCACTATCAATTTCATCATTGATCAATCGTGGTTTTGTTGAAGGGTTGTTTAAATGAGCATCACGGAACTTATCCGCAAAACTCAAATTACCAGACGGCGCTGGTTGTTCGGTTTTTGTTTCTGTATTTTCTGGTGCTTGGCCATGCCACACGCCATTATCATCACGCACACCAATAACATCAACACTTCCGTCTTCGTTATCTGCAAGGTGATAATTTGGATTCTTTTTAGCTGCTTCGATTGAAGCTGTCTTGAAATACTGAACACGCTTACCCTGTGCAAGTTTTCCTGCTACTTCTCCAATTGCGGCACTAGCAAAAGCATTCCCAAGCGTGCTGAAAATTCCTGTAATTTGCTCTGCGTTACTTAACTCTCGGTCTTGAGATTCTTGTTTAGGTGCTGTTGGTGGATTGGTAATAGGCGTTCCGATAGGTGGAACGGCGTTAAGCATGTCATCGAAAGCCTGATCGCTTTCAGGGTCATCAGCCTGTGTTATTGATTTAGGCTGGACAATAATTTGACCTTCACCCTTTTTAATAATCTCATGGCTATCTTTTAAGCCATTTGTTTTTACGAAATCATTTGCTCTCACGTAATTTGTGAAAGTTTTAGGTTTATTGTGGTCTGGCTGCGCTGTTGGGATCGGCTGTGCTGGTTGTTGTGCTTCCTCTGGATCTAATAAATCAGGCACATTATCAGCATTTAAGCTATCAACACTCACTGGACCTTCTGAGAAGTTTGATAGATTGGGATCTGCCGGGGTTGGCTGCACAATATTTTCCGGGCTATAACCAAAGCTGTTTAGGTTTGGGTCATCCGGGATGATTCCTTGTTTTTTGACAACAACAAGCGTTCCATCCTCTGCAATTTCAATGTCATGTGAATCAGTCAAGCCATTGATACGAACATAGTCATTGGCCTTGCTTGGATTGGAGAATGCTTTAGGCTCGTTAAAATCATCCTGGAATGGTGACGGCTGGTTAGGGTCGATAGGTTCAAATGTTTCAGGGTCCAATTCAACTGGATTGCTAAATAGTCCTCTATCTTGTGGGTGAATCTGCTGTTTAACATGATTGTTCACAATGCTGGAAACAGAAGGCTTTTTCGGTGCTTTGGCTTGAGAATAGCGCGTAATGGATTGAATCAGCTCTTGCGCCTGGTCTGTGTCGATATTACCCAGTGAAACGGCGTTCATTACCACGTTATGCGCTGCGGCTACATCACCAGTCATTGTAAGGGTGAATACATCGGCTCGAATAGGGTCTGTCTGAATCGCCTGTGCTTCTTCTGGCGTGATAAACCCATTACTTACGCTATCCATCACCAGATTGGTGGTGTTTGCCATGCCCTGATTGACTTGGGCCGGTGCTGCCGGTTGTGGCTGTGATGCTGCCTGTGGTTGTGCTGCCGGTTGTGGCTGCGGTTGCGGTTGGGCTGCTGGTCCCTGTTGTGCGGCTTGTTGCTGCTGTGGTTGGTATTGTGCGGCAAAACGCTGGACAAAATACGGCGTATCAATACCGTACTGATCATAAGCAGCCTTCACCTTGCTGGCTTCTGCACCAATATTATTCAGGTTATCTTGTGCGCTTTGGATCTGCTGTGGATCGTTAAGCTGCATGGCATCTGCCAGCTCTTTACGTGCTGCGGCTTCTTCCTGGCGTAACGTGTTGGTCTGGTTGCGTAACTGCTTCGCTACGTCCTTGGCTTGGCTAGTCGGTGATCCGCCAGTAGCAGACTGCATACCGCCGCCCATGATACCGCCGATTAAGCCTTCCTCAAGAACAGTCTGGCCGACCTTGCCATAATCTACCGGTGTACCTCCAATATTGGCCGATGCAGCTTGAGCGCCATACTCACCAATACCGCCCTGTAAACCTTCCTCTAGGGCCTGTCTACCCACCATTTTTGCCGCTGCTTTGTTGGCTGCAAGACTTACATCTGGAACCAATTTAGCCATGCCGGTGCGTGGGACCTGTTGCATTTCACGCTTAACCAAAGCTGAATCTACACCGCCGCCGACCAGCTTTTTACCTATTTGGCTGGTAGGTGCATTTTTCAGGATACCAGATCCAAGGACTGCACCGGACGGCGCAATAAAGTCGATTGCGGTCATGGCCGAACCGTATTTATTCGCGGCCTGTTCCGAAAGTGTGTCTAAGGTTTCGGCATGGGCTTGTTGACGTGCCTGATTAATACCTAAACCGCTGTTTAATTTTTCTTGGAAATTTTGCTCAAATAGCGGATTACCTTGCAGCTTCTCCCAGCTTGGGAAATCGCGTGCAAGATTTTCTGTGGCGTTGCGGCGTACTTCACCATAGTTCTGTGTATGCCCTGCGACCACACCAGCACCCATACCTAGATAAGGGGCTGCTGCTTTGGTGGCATTGAATGCGCCAGCACCTTTAGCAACGACTTTAGCCGCACCAAATGGCATTGCCATAGCTGGAACGGATTGAATTGCACCGGTGGCTAATTGGGCTGCTTTACCGCTTCCCCCAGCTTGCAGATCCTTTTGAAAACTGGACGCACTATTATCATATTCTTTTCTAAGGTTTTTACCGTAATCAGCAACTTTAGCGGAAATAGAATCCTGTTCGTTCTCACCAATATCACGCACAAAGCCAGCGGCACTTTCAATTGTGCTGCCTACGCCCTGTCCAAATAGGTTCCCGATAGTTTCGCCAGTAGACTTAATGGTTTCTTTGATGATCGGTAACTTACTGCCAGTCTTTGCGGCTTCTTGAACGGCTTTATCTGCACGTTTGTCCTTGGCAAAGCTGCGGCTATTTTGTCCAGCTTTCGGCAATAGTCCAGCACTCTGCATGACCTTATCAGTCTGTGAGTACCATTTTTCACGTGCCTGAACAATCGCGGTGTCATTTGCACCACGTTTGGTTAGTTCAGGAATCACTTTGTCTTTGAATAGACGTTCACGCTGACTGATTAATTGACTTGCATCTGCGCCTTCTTCTGCTGCCTTTGCTGCTAAATTGCTAAAGTGCTGGTTAATATTCACAGTAAAACCTCTTAGTTAATAGGAATTACTGTCTGTTGCGGTTGCCAAAAACGGCAAAAAAATAAAACTTACTTGTTATTTCTTGAGTATATTTCAAAAGCTAAATTTTAGCTTTTGTTTTGTAGCTGCTTTAACTTTAATGCTCTGGCCGCTTCTACCGCCGATCCACCATAAAACGGCTCGGTACTTTGCTTAAATAACGGCGTTAATTTTTTAGATTCCTCTGGTTTTTTGGGCTTGTCTTTTTGCTTGGCGGCCTGTTCTGCCCTGATACGCTCATTGACTGCATCCGCTTGCGCTCGTTTACGTGCTGCCCTGGCTTCTGCATTCTGCTCTGCTTTACTCTTAGGCTTGGCCGCTGGTTTAGGTGCTGCCTTGGCCGTGGTTGCTGGTGGCGTAAAGCGTGAAGCTGCTTTCGTTACTGCGTCACTTTGCATTGGATTGCGTAATGGAATCATAGCCTGACCAGACTTTGCTGCCGGTTTAGCTGCTGGTTTGGCTGCTGGCGTACTTTCACCTACGTTAATACCGTGAAATACGTTATCAATTTCTTTCGTATTTAGGTTGCTTTGTTCTGCTGGCTTTTCGGCTTTTTTACCCTGTCTGCCATGTGTGATCCAGTTACCAGCTTCGGTCTTGTTGGTCGCACCGACCAGTTCAGCGGCTTTCTGGTGTGAATATTCCTTGCGCTGGCCTGGTGTCATCATCTGCCCGGCTTCTGTAGACATAACGGCGTTATCCACAAGCTTATAAATATTTCCATAAGCTGCTGCACGCTCCTTACTGGTGTTGCTGTTGGCAAACTTGGAAATCTCTGTTTGTGTCCCTGCCAGGCCGCCAATAATGGCCGCATTTGCTCCCTTATCCAATCCTAGCTCTGTACCCATTGCCGTGGCAGTATTATTGATTGCTGCGGTAGCCTGTGCGCTTACACCTTGTCTATAGTTATTCTTAGCATTGACTGTCTGTTGTGCATTGTTTTGGTTGACCTGATCCACGGTGATATTAGTCGGCTGTCCACCAGCACCCAGATAACCTAAAGCTTGGTTGTATTTTACGATATGGCCGTACACTTGCTGACGCGCTGAATCGTTCAGGTTTAAATGGTCGAACCATGTGCCTTGCTGCCCAGCTTTTTGCCAGCGTGCTACTGCTGCATCAATGGCTGGTTCCCCAGCGTTATATGCAGCGGCAATCAAGGTTGTATCTCCACCGTATTTTTTATCCAGGTGATTGATTAGGGCTGCACCGGTTTGAATATTGGCTTGAATATCTGTAACCGGGTTTCCATTAATCCCGAACTGTTTAGCGAACCCTTGGGCATATCGAGCGTTAATCTGCATGGGACCATGACTAGATCCGTCATAGCTCGGCACGTTTCTGCCGGCTGATTCAATTCCCATCATGGCAACGGTTTTGTTATACAGATCCGGTTGATTGCTTAAAAAACTCAGCATTGGTGCATTCTGCTGGGCAAAACTAATCGCACCCTGCACCCCGGATGCTACGGCGGCGCTGGCCTTGCCTGATCCTGTGCCAGCTCCACCTTTACCCGGTAAAGTGGCCCGGTAATTCTGACCTTCTTGTCCCAGTTCTGCACGATAGTTCGCACCGCCCTGGCGGATATTTTCAAGATTTAGGGTGTTATTGTGCTTATAACCTTCCAGGCTCAGGGTGTTATTGTGCTTATTGTTTTCTTTGTTTAGATCAAAACCATACTGCAATCCCATTTTGCGTTCTTCCCAGCTATATTCCTGCTGCTTTAAAGCGGATTTTGCAGCATTGTCTACGCCAGTTTCATAGTTTTTAACTGGCTCAAGCTGCTGGTAGGTCGCTGAAACAAAGTCATCAATATTGACGTTCTCTCTGGCTGCTCGTACCAATGCACCGGTGTTTCGGTCCACAATGTTAATGTTGACCGTACCATCTGCATTTTTTACATAAGACAAGGCTTGGTTTGGATCAAAATTTGGATTGCCTACGTTGTCCTTGTTGGCAAATTCAACGTATGTGGATGCTGCCCGGTCAATATCACCGGTTGTTTTGAAATTCTGGTACATACCCAAGCGTTCACTCAAAAGCTGCTTGCGGTTGGCTTCTGCTTGCTCTCTTGCGCTTGACTGCAAGGTGAAATCATTTTGCTTTACTGTCTGGCCGTGTAATTCAGCCTGTTGCTTGTCCTGTACTGCTTGGCGACCACGTGTGTAGTCGCGTTCCTCTTTCTCTTTGGTTTCCGCTTTAAATTGATTTAAACCGGTGACAGCACCCACACCGGCTGCTGCTGCTACATTACCCCAATCAATAGACATAATTTCACCTTATCCTAAAAATGAGCCGTTGTTTGTGGTCTTGGGTCTAACGCTGGCGATATTGTCATACATCACGCCACTACCTACATCGGTTCCTGCGACCTTCATACCCTTGGTGGCTGTATCAATGGTTGATACTGGTTGTGTGGTTGTGGCCCCACCCCATAGGCTTTTAATCGCATTTGGGTTTGCTAATAAACCCTGTGTGATAGATGAAACGCCGCCAGCAATAGCCTGATTTGCCATGTTGCTCTGATTTATTGCACTGGTGCTATATGAATCCGCCAGACTAGACATGGAGTTTCCGACATTGTTTGCAGCGCCATTAATTAATGAATTGCCTTGCTGATACACCCCATAACGGCGGTTCCAGGTGGCATCTTCTGCGAACTGGCGTTCTTTGTTGCGTGCATTTGTCACGTTGCCGGCCGTTGCCACGGCCTGATTTAATGCAAATTGACGTTCACTTGATTCTGCCCGGCCACTATTGGGATTAATCCCCATGCGGTTGTTTTGATTATCTAAAGCCTGTTTTGCATTGGAAAATGCTGTTGCTGTATCTGCACCGGCTTCACTTGTCACTCGACCTAGATCAGCCTGTACACCTTTTTCAGCATCACTGACGACCATATCAATAATGCCGCCGTACTGGTTTTTATAATCGTTGTATTGCTCTTTTCTAAAGTTGAGCGTATCACGATTAATTCTGTTGGCTTCCTTCTGGGCTTTTTTGGCACTACTGCTGCCAAATAAGCCGCCGATGGTGCTGATCGCACCCACTCCTACTGCTACCCAGGACATAATTACACCTCTAAATTTAGATCTTTACGGAATTGATTTACTTCTGCATCCGGTACGATAATTTCTTGCTCAATCACGGCCAGATCTGTGCTTTCAGTGTAGTGAACGGTTTGAAATACCAGATCTTCCAGCACCACAAATAGGCGCTTTGCACCAGCTTCACACGTAAAAGTGAATGGCGCTTGGATCTCAAAAGATCCGTTTTCTGAATACACCAAAGCCTTGCCCTGTAAGACAATGCACGTATGGTTATAGCGATGAGTTTTACCCACGATGATGGACCCAGACGGCGCAAGCATTTCCCGGACATAGGTTTTATGGCCGAAATAATGATTTACTGGTGGATCAACCTTATCGCCTTCCGGGAATGATTGAAGGTGCTGCTGTAGCTCATGTACACGTTGTACAAATTTGCTGCCAGTCACACTTAAAAATTGATTGACTTGTTCTAAGCCATTCATAGCACACCTATGTAGATTAGGTGTCTGTTGCGGTTGCCAATATAAGCAGAAAGTTAGGGGTGTTTCTTATTTTGTATTATGTCTTGGCATTGTAGCTCATTGTTTGTTTGCTGTGGTGAACTAATACAAAGCTCTACCGGTTCCAGTTTTGTAATGACGCACGAAGCTAGAGCCAGTGCCATAAGCATGACTGAGATTGATTTCATAGTGGTCCTTTTGATTAATCGGTTATTTCTTTATGTTTGGTAGGTAATACAGGGATACTGCAAATATTGGGGCGTAAACACTGTCGTAATAACCAGTGTAGTTCTTAGGGAACCAGCCTAATAAATCCACATAAAGTTTATTGTCTGTGATGCGATAACGTAATGACCAGGCTCTCCACCCGGAACGATACTGACTGTTACCCCCTCTAAACTCAACAAAGCTGACACATGGCAACGAATGAGCGCTAATAAAAATACGTGAATAGTCTAAACCTAAGCCGGTTAGATCTTTAATCAAGTAGGTTTTGTTTTGTGTATTTAGCACATCAATTTTTTCATATACGCCACCCAAATAATGCACCGTCCCCAGTGAAGCATCAAAAACCAGTTCTTCTTTTTCGTTATAGGCCAATAGGCCAGAATTTCCAAAGGGTTCGCTTAATGGGCCAAAAGACAACCAGACTATTTGCACCTGTAACGGCGCATTGGTGTGGCCAATAAATCCAGCTTTATAAAGATTGGTTGCATCATTTGATTCTTTCAGGTTGGCATAGCCATAAGGTAAATTACTTAAATCACCGACTACTCTATAGGCAATACGTGTTTTACCTGCATTTGCACTAACAGCATTTACATATTCTGAACTCTCACCGTAATAAGGTGCAAACGCCCTTAATCCGTATGTAGAATCTACCGATTGCTCGGTGAATTGATCCACGGTTGCTGTTAGACGGCGTACTGGCTGCATGACGTTAATGGTGTCTGAAATCACCATCAGGTTGTTATCGTTACTAATATTCAGGTAATTAGCCATTCACACCTCCAATTGTAATTGAAAATCCCGGATTATATATAGGCTTGCCGCTACCACTGTAATAACGATAGGTTTGCAGATAGTAATATGCGCGCTCAAAATGTGCCTGAAAAGAATTGCCCGACCCTGTGATATGCACATAAAAGGAATAATGCCCTCCAGTGGGGATAAAAAAAGGATTTTCGTAGTACATGGCAGTATTGAAATTGACCGTTAATGTGTTCGCTGTGGAATCTGTATCGGGCAATACAATCGTTTCACCAATGAAAGTAACTGGTAGGGTTGGGTGAAGTAATACACCTTCTGACATATCGGAATTAATATAGATATTCCCTGACATTAGAAAACCCCTATTTTCACTCGAACACGCCCAGCATCATCATAAACTTCAATTAGATTATCTTTGATTTCCGTCCTGGCTCCGCTGGTCTTTGTACGTAATGTTCCGATGGTTCCTGTGATTGCGCTCAGACTGGTGAATTTACCTTCAACCGCCTTTACAATATTAGCCTTCATTCGATCCGCAGCAATGTCGCCAGACGTGATTTTGTCTGCTGCAAGATTACCGATTTTTGCTGATTCAATTGAACCGTCTTTAATCAGGGCTACATCTATAATGACTTTTCCATTGTCAATGATGAAAGGCACAACCGCCTTGGCTAGATCCATACCAGGCGGTACGACATAAAACCTATGTGATCTAAATGCAATAACGCTCTGCGGTGTTCCTGCGCCGTCCTCCTCAATCGCAAGGCCAATACTTGCAATAACACCGTGACTATCTAGCTTGATTGTGCTTTGTGCCTTGATCTTGGAATCAGTTTTTAACAAATTATCTAGGGTTTGTTTGTCATCCTGGATCTGCTTAATCTGGGAATCTATATCTGATACAACTTTTTGTGCATCCGCTTTGGCTTTATTTAGCTCTGCAAGCTGTTTGTCAATTTCAGTAACATCTGCACCGGTCTGGCCTTTTTGAAGCGTTAAGGCTGCTATTTGCTTGTTAATATCACCGATAATTGTGTTTGTGCTGGCCTTCTTGAGTAGTAAGTCTGCCGTATTCTTATCAAGCCTAGATTTTGCAATCTCATGTTTAACCAGGTTCACATCACCTACGGCGCTTACTATTTCCAGACTGGTTTTCTGGCCGTCTACTACTTTTTCTAAAGCTGTAATCTTCCCGGATGCAGTACCCAATTTCTCGTCAACTACTGTCACCATATCCTCTTGAATGGTGGCAATATCCTTTTTAACATCACCAATCCCTTTATCTAAATTGGCTTGTAATGTTGTCGATGTACTAGATAGTGATCGAATTTGCTCTGCAACCAAGATTTGTTGTTGTTGATAATCTGCTTGCGACTGGTTGAATGATGCTGTTAGTTGGTCTGTTCTCTGTGATACAGCTAAATCACCCTCTGCAATTGCACTCCATATACTAAAGCCACCAGCATAGGAATCGCTGCCAGCATATTCTTCTGTTGATCCAGCAAATCCAGTGTTATAGCTTGCTTCAATCTTGGTAACAGATTCCGCTGCTGCTAAGAACTTGTCTGTGTAGGTTTCATCATATCTGTCTATGGCTGCCTTGGCCCCACCAGCAAGCTCGAAAGAGTCATCTGCTCTTTTTTGTGCATCATCGGCGGCCTTTTTCGCTGCATCTGCCAGCGTTTTAGCCTTTACCGATATTTGATTGGCTAGTGTTGCTCTGGCGGCATAATGATTAGAAAAATTAGTTTGAAAGGTGGATCTAACGATATTGCTAGTGACAGTCGTATCAGATAACAACGGCGTGACATAGGTATTTAAAGCGGTATAGGTTGGCGTATAAGTGGTTAGAGCTAGATCATAACTGGTGGCCTGTTTAGTTAGCTCCGTATGGGTTTTAGTGATTTCATCCCAGACAAGTTTTAGTTGCTGCTTTTCAATTGGCGTTAGCTTTCCATCTGCTGCAATATCACTTAGCTTGTCTGTTGCATCGTCTGCAACCTTTCTTGCATCATCGGCGGCCTTCTTTGCATTACTCGCTGCCACTCCTGCACTATCTGCTGCGTTTTGTGCATCAACCGCTGCTTGCTTTGCATCATCAGACAATGTTTTCGCTTTAGTGGCGATTGAACTACCTAATACAGCTCTGGCTTCATAATGATTGGCAAAGTTAGATTGAAAAGTGGATCTGACTACGTTACTGGTCGCTGTCATATCAGATAATAATGGCGTGACATAAGTGCTTAAAGTGTTGTAAGTGGGTAGATATGCCGTGGTGCTGACTGAATAACTCGCCGCTCGTTTTATAAGTTCAGTATGAGTTTTAGCAACTTCATCCCAGACTAATTTTAATTGTTGCTTTTCAAGTGGTGTCAGTTTTCCATCAGAAGAAATGTCATTTAGTTTATCTGTTGCTTCATCTGCAACCTGTCTTGCATCGTCTGCTCTTTTTTTCGCATCGTCTGCTGTTTCTTTGGCTCCATCTGCTGCTTGCCTTGCATTATCGGCTGCAAGTTGTGCATCGTCTGCTGCATCCTTGGCTAGTTTTGTACCAGACACCAAATTCGTATAAGTAATAGATTGGGTAAACGTATCATCAGCATAGGTTCTTTTTAGCTCATTAATCTGTGAAGTCGTTTCACCATTAATATCACTCTTTAGGGTTTCAAAAAGGCTGGATGTGGCTAAAAACCCCTTTTCATCAACTATCGCTTCTTTTAATTGATCAATTCCAGCCGTAAACGCTGTATTGAAGTTTGCGCCGTCTGGAATGCCGACCATCTTCGCAGATAGGCCATTAAACTCTAAAGCATAGGCTGAATCTTTATCTGCAATAACCTGTTCAATTCTGGTTACATCAGCATTCACCCTGTTATTGATATTAACGAATAGCTGCTCTGTTAATTCCGCTTGTGCTAAGTCACCCTCTATTCGTGCGCTGGTTTCTGTCCATTTACCTACCTGAATACCATCATCACCAGCATATCCTTGTTCGCTTCCTGCCCAGCTTGGCGTAGTGTCCAGAATAAAAGATTCTACTCGCTGACCAGTAATCCGGTTCGCTTCTGCGGCAACATCAACTGCATCTTGGACCAATGCTCTGTATGTCGTATCGTTCGCTGAAATTGACGCTTCAATGGTTTCGGTTTTTTCAGTTCTAGCCAGTGTTTCGGTGGCAATCGCCTGTTTAACCTCCCCAATCGCAGACCATGATGCAGCCGGTGAAGGGCGACCAAAGGCGAACCAGTCTAGTGAATAGTAGTTTGAACCATCTTGAAGTTGTGCCAGTTTTAATTTTACCTGGCTAATATCATCTACCCACTCAGCATTAAAATTGACTGTGCCAATACCAGACAAAGCATCCCAAGTCGGTTCTGGGATAGAAAGCGTTTTATTGTTATAAACAAGCTCCCCGATCCAGACTGGATTCCCGACTTTCTTGATCCTAAATCGCACATAGGAATAAGCCGATCCTGCAAAGGCTTCAACCACTGGCGATATTAAGACTGTATTTGCACCATTCAAATAGGGCTTGATCCAGCCATTTGATACGGTTGGCGCACCGCCTTGGCTTGTCCACCCCTCGGCACTCCATACGGCGCTAGTGGTTTCGGTTTCTTCGGCTTCAATGGTGTCGAAGAAGTAAATAAAAAGTGTATCGAATTGCTCACCCACTCCGGCACTGACCAAAGTTACCTCTTGAGCAATACTTTCAATTTTGGATGTAAATGTTTTTTCAAGCCTTCCGACCAAAGCGGTATTGTCATCAGTCTTGCTGGCAACGCCGTCTACACGCTGGGATAACCCCTCTCTACTCAATATCTCTTGGGCTAGGTCTTGGCTAATGTCCCTGATATTTTGTGCGGAATCATCAGCCTTTTGCTGAATCTCCCCCCTTAACATATCGGCTTGTGCTTTGAGTGCTGATACCCTATCTTGGCTCTCTGCTGAGATTGCATTGAGTACGCTCAATCGCTCTGCAACAATTTGCTTCTCAATCTCAATCTTGGCTGCTGCTTCGGTATAGATTGAATCAATCTTGCTTCTTAATGCTTGATCGAATTGTGAAGCATTAATCTGGCCTGTTAGTTGTTCCAGCAAGTATGCAATATCAATACTGGTTTCAGCATATACGGACGGCGCAAGCTCCCCTTCAACATCATACTTACTGATTGTTCGCACCCAGTAATATGCTTTTATCCCATTCCCTACATAGTCGGTGTACACATCACCCAAAGTTGAGCCAATTTGTATCGCGGTTCCAAAGTCATCCACCTCGGATCGGTAAACGGCGTTGTGTCCGAAAAGCTTACTTGGTGGTGTTTCCCAGTCTACCGTGACAGAACTATATGCACCGTTGGCTTCAAGGTTTAATACTGCCTTGGGTACGGTTGGGCTGTAGTCTGGGTCTTTGGGTATGAGTGATTCCAGATTTCCGTTATTTATAGTGGCTAAACCAATGTCCACTAAATCACCCTTGGTGACAGCTTTTTTTACAACCGCCTGGACTGCTGAATCAATGCTTTTAATCCAGGTCTGTAGTGTTGCATCTTCTACTGCTGGAATAGCTGCCGTGGTTGTCTTGGTTTTTTTAAGGACCCTGGAAAGCTGCCGGTTATTTTTAATCTTGTTTAAAAGGCTCATTTGCTTAACTCCAGCATAGAATTGGCTAAAGTGATTTCCCTCACTGGTGATGTGGCTATAATCTCGAATTGCCAGTCATAGCGGTTTGAGTGGTTCGGTAGTCTAAAAGGCCGTCTGTCTGTGAGTTTTCGCGTATAAAGCAATGCGCCGTCTGCATAGATATTCATATTGATATTGCTGTAATCATCGGCAATGACTTTGCAAGCCAGCATTCGTGTACCATCATTGCCCACATCAAACAATTTACTGCGCCAGGTATATGGCTTTTTAGCTGCTGCGGTATCGTCAAATTTATAAACGGTTAGATCATCGGCTAAGAAAAATAATTCTTCTGTCTGCTGGTGTCTGGTGACTGACTTAAACCACACATCTAGTTCAATCAGGCCGAAATCGACCTGTAATGGATCAAACAAGTACGCGCCTTTCTTTACACCATTGTTATAGAAAAACAGGTATTTTCCCCGGTGTTCAACGGCGTGAATGCTCTCAGGATTTAATGCAGTCCATGTGTCCTTATCAAAGAATGAATCACTGACAAGTTTTGCTGTTGATCCATAAGCCATGACGATACCGTTAGGGCTGGCATAGCATACACACTTCGCCATACTCACTAGGGATCGCTTGGAAATACATGCTTCATTCAGGGGCAATTCATTAATTGTGGTCGATGCTGGATCTATCCCTGAGATGAGATACGGCGTACCAGTGGTCGCACATAAGATGTAGTTTTCATAATGGCCCATTGCAACAATGTCATATTGCATGGTTAGCTCATAATCACGCGGCCATGCGTATGGGTGATAGGGTTGGGAAAAACAAGCTATCTTGCCTGTAAAGGCATAATTTACGCCGTTTGGCGTAACATTAAGGCCCTGCATACCTGTTCTTGGTTCATCCCAGTTTATTGTTGGTAAAGGGTCGCTGGTATTTACATCGCTACCGTCTAGGTTATCTACAAACTGAGTGACTGCTGCGGCCACTTGTCCCACAAAGTAAAGGTCGGCATTGCCGTTTGAATCAGTCACGGATCTATAAATGCGCTTGAACTTGATTAATCGGCCCTGTGAAGCTGTGGTATCCATAAATAGATTCGTGACTGTGGCCGAACTTTTATCGTGTGGTATATACACCATTGCGCTGGCTGGGCTGGGTGCTGATTCTTCACCGGTTTCAGATACATAGGTATATACATAGATCCGGGCTTCATCTGACAGTTCTTCGAGTTCTTCTTCTGTATATGTTGTACTGGTGCTGCTAATGGTTGGGCCTTGTGTTGGTGCTGGAATACCTACGCGATACCACGCCACCGGGTTGTAATTCACGCCACTGGTTAGGCTTGGGGTATATGAATAAAGTAAGTGGCCGTTATCTCGACTATCACCCGACCAATAGACACGGCGGTATTGATCATCCGCAATGGGTGAATAACACAAATCAACATAATCCTTAAACTGAAAAAATCCCTCTTTATCTGGGAACTTATAAAAAGCAATCGACTTGGTTTCAGATCCAATATTATTTAATTTTTGTTTGATCGGCAGATCATAGAACGGACGTAATACGCCGCTTGTCACATCAACATTGAGCGCCTTTTCTGCTGCGGTATCTTTTAATTTGGTGTTGTGAATACGTGGGAATGCTCCCAAAAAATTGGATACTTTAATTTGCATAGTGGCACCAGTGCTGACAATAAAAAACGGCGCAAGATGTGCGCCGTTGGGTTTGAAGGTTTACAAGGTTGAAGCCTGTAACCATAGTTGATCTACAGTTTCAGCATCCAATCCCATTAGTCCAGCCATAACAATTAGACTTGGGTTAGTCCGGTGGAATGTGGTTGCATCCTGCCATTCAATCATCGTGATCTGACGTTGCATTGGATCTTCAATTGAATTGATCAAGGTTTCAATATCTGCCAGATTGTAACCATTCAGCACAAGTGCCAATCTGAATTGACGGCGTGTTAAAGCTGGCATAGCCGCTAAACGCTCATTTTCTAGGATTGCTGCACTTTCACTGCTGATTGTCCATGTTCCATCCACCAATTCATGCAAGTGGCTTGGTGCCGGGTTTCCTTGGTAGTCGGTAATGGTTGGATCTGGTTGTGTTGCTTCGATTGGTTGCTGTGGTAGTTCCTGTAAACGGATAGAGATAAAGCGATTCTCTTTAATGTCTACTGGTTTATCTAGGTCTACAACAATCTTAACGCCGTCTAGCTTCTGCTCATAAGTTTTGACAGAAATATCACCATTCTCTAGGGTGTCATAAACTACGGCGTGATAGATATTGCCGTTAGCATCCTTCGGTTGTTCTACATACCAGCCCTCTTGAGCAAAGCCACTGCTGTTTTTAATTAGATAGTCACCAATACCTAGCTTTTCAAACGTAATATTTTGCAGTTTGGCTTCATCATTCAGCTCGATTTTATCTGCATACAACTCAATAATAGGCGAAGCGTTTTTAAGGAATCCGTTACTATCAACGGTTGTGTTTGCTGCTGTTCTGATTAATGCGTATGTAACTTGACGGGAGCCTACTGGAGCCGCCACGTCAGCTAAACAAACGTGAAATAACTTAGCTGCAAACGTCCCCCCTATGACAGTGTGAAGTCTGTTACCTGAGCCCCAACTGATCCCTTGTCCGTAATCTACAGTACCAGTATCACTAAAACTAACCATTTGCGTAGGTTTTAAAGTATTTGCGTCAATTTCGGCATAAGGGTTTTGTGCCGCAAGCCTTGCTGTACCACCGAACCCAAACGCCCCAACCTCCATCACATTACCAGCCTGAGTGCCTACATTTCTAGTGGCTGCTGTGCCTAAACCAAGATTAGTTCTTGCTTCTGCTGCTGTCGTTGCGCCTGTACCACCCTTACCAATAGGCAAGCTGTTAGGCAATACGCTACCATTTTCGCCATTCGCAGATCCACCTAGCGCCGTATAGATCTCTTTCAGGTTTGTATTTGTTTTTATATTTGCGGATCTATTGGTATCACCGCCGACACCAGTAGGTTGTGTACCTAAATTAATATCTTGTTTAGCCATTTTCTTGATCCAAAAAAAAGCAGCCTTAACTGGCTGCTTAGATTGATTGGTTACTGATTAAATATATTGAGGACGCACGCGCCCGGTTGTTTTTGATCGGTTTAAGCCGTCATCACGCTGGCGTTTTGCCCTTGCAATACCTTGTTCATACATCTGCATGTGAGCGCCAGCCGCATTAGGCTGGGACCATTCTCGAAAGGGCTGCATCTGTAGATAGCCAACGGCCCCAGATACTAGGCAATCAGCGAAATATTCAGCGATATAGTCCGGGTATTCATCACTTTGGCTGCTTGGCATCAGTGAAATTAGCGGCTTGATTGGCTTAGACGGCGCTTTGCTGTTGAAATTAATCAGGTTCGGAAAACCTAGATAGTAATCTGTTGATAATTCATAACGCCCTTGGCGGCCTTCGATCCCCCAGATATGAACTGCCACACTCCCCTCCGGGATCTGCATTGCATAACTGAGTATGTCTACTTCGCCCTGGATCGTTGGAACATCATGCACCCAGCTTTTAGTCTGCTGACAGAAATCACGGACAATATGCTTGAGTGCATCCATGATTGCCTGTTCCGGGCATGGCGAAACATGAATCGCCACACGTGAACTTAAATCTTCATGCTTCGCCATTTAATTAACCTCCCACACCGGTTGCGCGGTTGGTTTCCGTAATTGGTGCAGCAAAGCGGTCAACTGCCGGTTTAGCACCTAACAACGACATACCTGTATTGTAATGCTGCATTCCCTGGCCTTGGCCGCCTTCACCTGATAGCAGTTTGTACAAGAGAAATTCTTGCAATGGCTGCATATAGACCGTATCAACTGGCAACATGGTATCTAAAGAAACGATCTGTTCTGGCTGTGCTGAATATTCAATGTCCAGCTTCACCCCGGCGGTTACTGGTGGATAAACATAAAACCACTTTGGACTGCGTTCATCGAACATATATTCTTTGGCAGTGTCAGATGGTGGTTGTGAGTGCCAATCTGGTGCAATAGAATCCAGATCTGAGATATTCACTAAGCGAACGGCGCGGCCCATTGAACCATCTTCTTTCAGGTTGCGGACAACCTTTAGAAGTCTTAGGCCGTCTGCTGGTAAATCCTGACGTGTGCCTTTTTCACAAACAAATTCGTACACCTTCGCCGTTGCATCGGGACGCACTAATGACAGCATCGACAAGGCTTGGTTCAGTGCTGAGATAAGCAAAGAATCAGACCATGTGATTTTTTCAATATCGTTTAACTGTGTTGCTCTTACGCCGTCAATTAAGACTTGGCATGTGATCTGTGACATAAGCCACCCCTGTTATTAAGTGTTGTCGCTTACGTTGCGTTCTTCTTTGATACGCTCAACCAGAATTTTTCGCACAATATCCACGGCGCTTGTGGTTTTGTAGTCAAACTCAAGCTTCCAGCGCGTTGTTGCCATATCTGCCAGCTTTTGTTTCTGGTTGATTGGTGTTTCAAGAATGACTTTGGCAAAATTACCTAACCATTCGTTGCTTACATCTTCTGGATTGACTGATAGCAAGTCATTGAAGTCATTGCGTGGATCGAAGTTATCTTCTTTATTGGTTGGTGCTGGTGCTGAGTAGACCGGCTCATAATCTTCGCTTGGATCAAACTCACGATAAGCTTCTGGGATATTAACGAAACGCTCGTAATGTTCATCGTTTGGAACATTACAGACGTGTGGTGATTCTGGGTCTAATGGGTTAATTGGCAAGAAGTGATATTTCACCTTCTTTTTGTTGTGAAAGCCAAAATCGACAACGGTTCCGCCTTTACGCTGAATCGTACATTCAATAAGGTCATCTGCTTCTAGGTCAATTTTGTTTACTGGTGCTGCGGTCATGGCAATTATCCTGATCAATTATTTTGAGTGAAGAAAAGGAAAGGAGGACTAATCCTCCTTTCCTTACTTGCTGATTTTATTAATATGCAACTTGGCGGTAGCGGTAGGTCACAGTTACACCGACTTCTTGGCCTTTTGTCACAGATCCACCGTCTACAACTTCCGCCACCAGGTACAGCGTATTGTTATCACCTTTAAAGCGTACTGCATCCTTGGTCAATGCCCCTGCAATTTCACCGCCAGCGGTAGCCAGGCTAATGCCCGATGCAAGTGTTAATTTTTCTGCATCAGATTCAAGTGAATCAGCCTGAACCACATTTACAGATAGGCCAGCAATGCCGTCTGAATCCGCCGTAATACCTTGTACGGTATAACCGGCTGGGAGTTGACCTAGCACCAGTTTGTCACCAGCAACTAAGGTAACTGCGACTGCGAAAGAAACAGCACAACGATGTGACATGACCATGCCGCCATGTGAGTTAGTCGGTAGGTTGCTTAAGCCTTCGTGTGAATCTGAATTAAATTGAGCCATGTTTGACTACTCCAAAAAATGAATATGAAAAAGGCCCACCATTTACATGATGAGCCTTTAAATTTTGATTAAGCTGGTTTGGTTGCTGCTGTATCCACGGCGTAAGAGTTCACGTCTTGACCATTGAAGCGTGGACGTTTGGCGTTAAACATCATACGACCAGAAATAGCCTGTTTGTTGTCATCCACGTCTGTCTTTTTCTCGGTCCAGTCTGCGCGAAGGTTCGCGCTTGACGCATTACCGAAGGCCATAACAAGCGCTTGGCGGCCTAAGAAGTTCGCACGTGCTGTTTGTACGTTACCTGCTGCGCCGTATGTATCATCCAATACCACATGCTTATGCTTTTTGAAGTGTACGCCACGGTAGTTACCAAGGTTCTGCTTAAAGATTGGTGATTTTAAGCCTTCTGCACCAGCCGCCGCTTTCTGAATGTCTAACCAGCCAGAAGTACCAGTATCAGTACGCAAGTCATGCTCTTGGTATGGGTGTAACAGCATGATATAGGCATCTTCACCATTTTTATCCAACGGCGTTAAGCGTACTTTCTTATCAGCGTCACCGCCTTCGGTAGTGGCTTTAACGATCAGCTTGTCAATTAAGCCAAGGGTCATTTTGTCTTGCGCCGTCATTGACTCTTTAGACGTTGCAGATCCACCGTAAACAGTATGATCAGCGTCATAATCTTCAAACGTATGCGTATCTTTAATCGCATAGTCCACATTCTTCGCCAAAACAAACGGGTTAATACCACGTTTACCGGCCAAGTTCGTGAAGCACGTCTGATCGACCAACTGAGCGAACCATTCAGTAAGTTTCTGACGTGCAACGGCGCGTTGGTCGTTTACGGTGCGCTTGTTGGTCATACGTCCACCAACGTCTACACCTTTACGCACCTGGTTAATGGTGATTTCGTCTTGGTAGGCATCAAGGGATTCCAAGTTACCTTCAAGGTTGTCATCACCAAAAGTTGCACGACCTGTTAGCTGCATGTAAATATCGAAAGATACAGTATCGCCTTCCGACTTGGTTAAGTCATTCATCACCACGATTGGCGCGTTCGCCATTTCAGCACCTTTGTCGGTACGGTGTGCTGATTCAATCATGTTCTTCATTACCCACGATTTTTCAATCGTAGAGTTGAACATTGTTCCGCCAAAATGCTTTTTAGCAAGTGGTGAACCGAACGGAATGTTGTTTGCTTTTACTGCTGCACCCATGATGGTTGCTCCTGATTATGAAAAGTTAAAAAGGGTTAATACATACCGAACGTATAAGCATCGCTTTGTTCTGGCGTTAATTTGGATAAGGCTTGTTCGTATGCAACGCCTGATAATTTGCGTAAATAAGCAAATGGATCGTCTGTCGGCATTTCTTGTGCGCTCATTTGGGACAATGACGCTGGAATATTGGCCTTTTGTGTTGGCTTAGGCGGCTTCTCTTTCGCCGTCTGTGGGTTGTATGTGGTTTTGCTGAGTTCTGGTACACGGAAAGACAATTGATTGCGTACTGACTGCAATACTTGCTGGTTATTCAGTCCTTCAAATACACCTGATTGGCCCATTGATTGCAGCAAAGCATCGAACTGTTCTGCTACGTGCTGGTTATTCGCAATGACGGCGTTGGCCGGATCTTCCAGGAACCCAACTAAATCATTTCTCCATGCGTTACGGCGCGTTTCCTGGTATGCGCCAAGCTGGTTATTGGCTTCACCTTCTAGGGCTTCATGGGCCTGTTCGACCTTATCCAGTACCTTTTCATGACGGTGTAATTCACGCTCAAGCTCTAGCTTCTTAATGTCATATTTGCCCTGGCTAATTTCGCCGTCATCGTACTGTTCGGCCAATTCAGATAGTTTGCTTAACGTATCGTCAATATTGCCCTGTGCTTCTTGTACGCGCTGGGTGCTTTCTTCCAACTGGTCGTCAAAGTCTGGGGCTGGCTCCGGTTCAATTTCCGGCTCCGGTGTAGGCTCTGGATCTGGCTGTTTAGCCGGTTCTGGTTCTGTCTTTACTTCACCAGGGTTTAGCAGGTCATCAACAAAATCATCATCAAGTTCTAAATCTTCTGAATCATCCCCCGGAACAA
Organism: Acinetobacter lwoffii; assembly: GCF_024129855.1. Taxonomy (GTDB): domain Bacteria; phylum Pseudomonadota; class Gammaproteobacteria; order Pseudomonadales; family Moraxellaceae; genus Acinetobacter; species Acinetobacter lwoffii_L. Next base: position 23,293 of record NZ_JAMXXC010000017.1, on the reverse strand, counting down.
TAGCGGTTTCTTCTTCTGCTGGAACCGGTGTCAATTCATCTGAATCATCATTAAGCTCATTCAGCTTCGCCAGCTCTGCCAGTTCTTCTTGTGAATATTCAAATTCATTTAATGTATCGTCATCATTTACGTCTGACATTGGGTTGCTCCATTTTGTTTAGGCAATAAAAAAGCACCCGGTTGGGTGCTTGTTAGATTTCTAATTTTTTAAACTGGCTGCGGCGGTTGCTGCATTGGTTCATCAATCGGCTGTTCTTGCTGCTGTTGCATTTGCATCTGTTCTTGCTCTTGCTGCTGCATCATGGCCTGTTGTTGTTCCATTTGCTGCTGTTCCATCATGGCTTGCTGTTCCTCCGGTGAAGGGCCTTGCTGTTGCTCTTGCTCTGGGACCAGATTCAATAGTGAATCAATTTCCTCAAGTAACTGATCAACAACTGGTAACGCGCCGTGGCTTTGAACCGCAATGGTTCCAGCTTCAATGCCTGATTTGAGTGAATTAATCTTCTCAAATAGGGTCCGTACCTTCTGGAACTCGCCGTCAAGTACCGTTTTAGCTGCTCTGGCTTCAAGCTCTGCAATCTTGGCCGCACGTTCCTTCATTTCCAGTTCTAATACTGCTTGCTGCTGTTCTTGCTGCTGCTGCTTGGCTTGATTCTCTTGCTGCTCACGTTGCTGGCGTTCTTCTTCCGTTTCATTGGACGGCGGTAAACCAGATGCTTTACGCAAGCCTTCAATTAAGCGGTCTTTATCTGGTAGATCCTGTAACTCAATAGCTGCGGTCAACATGGCAACTGCTAGTTCTGGGTTTCCGGTATGTTGTGCAATAGCACCGGCTGAACTGAGCATTTGCTCCGACAATGCTTGGCGCATTGTGGTTCTGTAATCGCGTTCAGCTACAACAAAATCAGACTGTGTTTTGGTGATGTTGGTTTCAGGTTCAGCTTCATCGTTAATTTTAGCGAACTCAACCTTATCTTTTAGGTTGTCTGCTGTAATACGGAACTGGAAAGGCTTATCCATGAATTGCTCAATGAGCGATAGCACCAGCTCACCTTCAAGCTTGCGGCCCAAGCTGTGCATATCCGTTAATACAGTGGAGATAACTGTGCCTTGTTCCTGTCTGGCCTGAATCGCAATGCCAGAAGTCGCATTGGTATCCATCCCCCGGTTTTCACCAGTAACGCCGCTGATCTGGCGAATGTAGGCTGAGTTCTGCTCACCAACATTAAGTTGCTGGTTGGCTCGGTCTGAACCTTCCTGAATCTCCAGCTTTGAACCAGGCTTATATTCAACGATAGCGTCCCAGCGTGCTACTTCTTCGGCTAAGGCGTTTTTATCCTCGACTGCACCCTGCTCCATCACGACACGTACACTTGAAAGCATGTGTAATGCCTTGTTCCGGCGTATGTTTAAATCGGATTGCGGATCTTTGATGGAGCGAATAACGCCGTATGGTGTGCCTTCCCGGTCTTTTAAATACGCATAACGGCGCACAAATGGGAAACGGTTGTGCTTGTAGGGTGACTTCTGGCGATATAGCACCGTATCATCCGTGTACATAGCACAGTACATTTGCTGACGTGTCACTTCTGCGACATTAAAACCATAGTGTGCAATTAGGACGGCGTGATCTTCGTTCTTTTCATCATAAGGCTGATTGTTAAAGGAGCCTTCACCACGTAACAGCTTGACCTTTTCAGTCTGCTTGTACCACATCTCATAGACTTTAACGCCGTCACGGTCCCCAGCACTCTGCATAAAGTTCATGGTTCCAGATCTTAAATGACGTTCGCTGTCCGATGGATCAGCACCGTTTAAGCCTTCATCTAGCAATTCCTGTTCTAAGACTTCCATATCCCCACTGAGATTGACCAGCTCGGATTCTTTCTCTGGAAAATGTTTAACCAGGGATTGAAGGTCAATGATTTTGATACGCCAGATATACTGCATATCGGTCATATCACGTCTGCGGCTTTTGGAATCTGCAACCATATAGCGCCAGTGTTCATGCTGGATTGTGATTTGATGATCGCCGTCCTGATTGGGTAGGTACTCCACCGCAATCCATCCCTCGCCACCTTTGGTCATATCGCTATATGCTTCGGAACGATGCCAACGTGCGTTATTAATATCGTCAATGTACTTGGCCAGCTTTGTCTTGTGAATACTCGGCTCTGAATCATCCTCAGTACGTGGCAGAATGGCCCAGTCGGTACGCACACGGCGTTCACCGCCCAAAAGCCAGTCTACAGTAGGTTTAATTTCATTAAACACACGTGGGGTTTGGTTACGGCGTTCATATTCAGCCAGTTCTTCTTCGGTGTGCTGGTCGCCGTCATAGAAAGCCATGTCATTGGCTCTCTTGGTCCGTGAATCAGATTGAATATCCAATTCGCGCTGGTATAAGCCATGCGCCCATGCCAAAAACTGCCCATCTTCACTATCAATGAAGTCCTGATCAAGCTCACCTGATCGTTCTGAATCTAAAATTGCCATTTATCGAGCATCCAAAATAACTTTATCGTTCACTCTGATTAATGCTTGCGACTGCTCAAGTATCTTTTGTTCCTTCTTCCAAAGTCGCATCTGGTCCTCTGGTGGGTGCAATACAAGCTCGTCTGTGTGATCAAGCAATAGATCGGCCATACGATGCAGATTATCTTTATCGGCAGATCCAAAAAGTTTAACTGTTGCATCATGGGCCATTTGAATCAGCTCTGGTGTATCCAATACGGCGTGCATGTTTTGTCTAAGGATGATGTGCATTCGACCTAGACCGAAAGAACGGCGCATGATAAGCAAGGCTGCATCATCGACTGGTTCCTTGCCATTTTCACGGATAACCACGTTCACGACTGCTGCGCGTACACCGAACTTATCTCTAACATTGAGTTCTTTTAAAATGCCGTATTCGATATTTATCACAGCCTGTTACTCCGTCTTTCTCTCTTGGTTTTCACTGGTTCAGTGATTGCAAATCTAATCATCATCACGCCGTAACGCATGGCATCAATAAAGTCGTCATTGATCTTGACGATCTTGCCGTCCTTACGGTGATAGATGCGTTTTTCATCCAATAAGCGCGTACAAGTTTTGAATATCTTGAACTGGCCTTTCTGCATGTACTGCAAAATCAAGCTGATTGACGCTTCAACTGAGTTTGATCCATCTGGCAATGTGGCTTTCTCATGCAGCATGTTTAGCTTGGTTGCTAAATACTGCTCTTTGATTGGCTCACCGCCGCCTTTCTCAGTGTTCACGCCGTCATGTGGCCATGCGACTGGGGCAAAGTCACACAATCCACGGATATTCGGCGCATGTTCCACCGGTGTCTTACGTGAAGCACCATATTCAGCCACGGCGTAAATCGTATCTGTATCCCGATCCCAAGCAAGGTTGACTGCTGCCGTTGGGTGATCCCATCCAAAGTCCATGCCGGTAATGCGCGGCCAGTGCTTAGGAATATCGAACGGATCGACCATAATGTCCTCATCTGGGACGGGGTAGATCGAACCGGAACCGCTGATCGGTACACCTTTAGAACGTGCATCGTGTTCGTGTATCGGGAACTCAGCCAGTAATTCTTTCTTGGTTTTCTCAGTTAAATGGGGTGCATCATCCCATCCAGCCTGAACCATGATCGTTGTGCCGTTCTTGGCCTTCTCCATGAAGTCCAGAATCATGGCTGTTAAGCCTTCCAACGGCGTAAAGGTGATTAGAACGATACCGTCTGTTGTTGCGGTACGTGTTAAACACTCTGTATATACGTCTTGTGGCGGTTCCTCATCCAGATGAATAAGGTGCTGCGCTGTACCCTCAAACGATCCACGGCCCTGTTGATACGATTTAAGGCCCAGCTTTGACCATCCGCCGTCCTTATGACGGATCAGGATCGTATCTGCTAGATCCTGTACACCTTGCCGCCAGGTAATCTTTCCGATTAAGTGCTTCGGGATTAAGCCTGTACCATCGAAAGTCTTTTTGCCTTTCTCATAGGTCACGTTACCCAGCAATTCAAGCTGGATAATGTCACGTGTGGTTTCGTTGGTCTTACCAGCGACCCATGCCCGGATCGGCTCATGAAAGACTTTGCCTTCCCACCACTCAGGATAAAGGCCAGATAAATGGTAAACGTCCTCGGTACACCCAGTAATGGTTTTACCTACCCGGTTTCCGGCCATAAATAAGCGCGAACGTACCTCTGCACCAGCCTTAAAGAAGGCCATGTGCTTGTGATACAACTCGCGCCGTAATGGTCCCTCATCCGGGAAAAACTGAAACAGTTTGCTATTGGCTCTGGTTTCCAGCTCTTTTAAGAGATTCTTTAACTTCTTCTTTTGCTCCCTGGTCATTTCTGCCAGTAGCTTATATCTCGAATCCGCCGATAAGCTCTTGAATTTCTCTATCCAGCTCTGTGTCTGTGAGCTTATCGTCTGCATCATCAGTCTTATTACCTGTTACTTCAATGATCTTGATCTCTGCCTTGGTTTTCTTCGAGCTAAGGATCTGCTGCTCAAGTCGTGCAATGAGTGAAGTCAAACGGACAAATTCACCCTGAAAGTCACGCCGTTGAAAGGTTCTCTTGCGCTCAAAAATGTCTGATTCCTTGGCTGGATCTCCTTCATCAAATAAGTGTTCTTCATCGCCGTCTGGGTTGTATTCTTCCCCGGCTTGTTTGGCTGATCTGACTAGCATTTTGAGAAAGTCTTTTTTCTTATTGTCCTTCTCTTTTTCTTCCTCGGTTTGGACAATGGTTTTTTCTTCAACCTTATCCAAATACGGTGTATCACCGGCTTTCTGCTGTTCCTGTAACAGCCTGAATAGCTGCAATCGAGCGATAGCTAGTTCATTCTCGACTGAGCCTTGCATCTCCTTTGCTGCATCCATCTCCGCATCTGAAAATAATTTGGAGTAGATGCCATGCTTTTGAGCATTTTTATTACCTTTTGGCGCACCTTTGGACGCGCCGCCATGTAATCGACATTTGCCAGTACCAAGATGATCAGTCCCCTGACCTGCCTGATACTGACATTTGCCGCCGGTTTTGGTTTTCGCACCGCATTTTTTCATCTGTTGTGCTACTCACCACTGTAAAAAAGACCGCAACAAACAGTTAATGAGCAATTGCCCACGGTCAAACTAGACTTAAGCTTCATTCGTACTGACTTGGCCGTTGCTATTCAGCAAAGGTAGGTCGTAACGTGAAGCCCAAGGTAAATTCTGAGTACCGCACCAGCGATAAGCCAGTACACGTCCTACGGCGAACGGTTTGATATTGACTGCATCAGATTGATTGCCGCCCAATACCATGATGTTTCCCTTCTGATCCTTGCCGACTACGATGCCAACGTGTCCACCGCCGTTGCGCGTGAATACCACGATGCAGCCATAGGCCGGTTTGTTGATTGGCTTACCAACGCTGGCCCAGTCCTTAGCTCGGTAAAACGCTTTAGGGATGTGCTGGGATAAGCCAGCCTTAGCCATGCAATAAGCAGTAAAAGCACCGCACCATGCTGTTTCATCGTCATTGATCCATTGTTTTTGATTCGTGGCCTGAAAAGCCAATTGCCACATAGCAAGAATGACGGCGTTATGTTTTGCGCCTTTAATCTCGTATGTACCAATCTTCGAGCGACCAATGCCGACCCATTCAAGTTCTGATTGTTTAGTCATTAGTGGCTCCAATGTATTTGTGATGATTCCTGTAAAAGCCGTATGTAAAACAACAAGCGGCAATAACTACGGCGATCCACGTATAAGGGGCAGAAAAAATGCCCATTAGCGAAGCTATGAGCATTGATATAAGGCCGTTGTAGGTGGAGAAGCACCGCTTGATTGGGATCATGAGTAGAAGGCCCATAATCAGGCCGACTACAATCCATGTAATTTGTAAATTACTCATGTCCTTTTCCTCCGTCTGCACCCATCCATTTGGTGATAAACGCTTTTAAGCTACGCATTGCCACCGGTAGCAGATCAAATACCAAAGCTTTAAGGCTTGGCACGACTGCTGGGGCCACAAACGACACGCCACCGACCCAAGCTGCATGTACCAGGCTTAATTCCTTCTCGTAAAAAACGATATAAACAAGCGCGGTAATGCTGCCAAAGACTGAATAAACAATCTTCGCTAGTGGCTTGGTTGGGGGTACGCCGTCTGGATCTGGCGTTACTGCGGATGCCAAACAACCTAAGACCATCATTACTCCGCAAAGAATGATGATTAGCTCATTTGGATATTGGCTAACTGCTGTGTGATATACGCCTTCTGCATGTGCTTTCTTAATAAAAGAAAGCACCGGAAGGCTTAACCAGACGGCTAGCCGGGTAAATAAACCGAACATTGTTGAGTACCGATTGCTATAAAAACTGTTATGTTCGGCTCGGTTGGTATTCTTAAACGGCGTTAGCGATACGATCTTTTAAGATCTGGTTGTACTGACGCATGTGGAACTGCTGACGTGTCATAAAGATCCATTGTTCATCTGTGATGAAATCAGGTTTGCGTTCAACATCTAGTGCTTTATCTAAAGCAGATAAATCCTTTTGCACTCGCTCCTGTTCCAGCTTCACACGATCCAGCCAGGTAGACGGCGCTGCTGTGTAGTTCTGCTGGAATACTTCATCCGAACATGGATAGAAGTCTTGGTCATTTTGCTTAATAACCCAGTCGCCCTGCTTTACTTCAACTTGGCCGTGTACGCCGTCCAGCAAAATTGATTCATCTAAAAAAGCAATCTTATTTCCATCTACAAAATGCGCTATGTTTGCTTGTGCTTCATCCATAGATAAAAATTCATCATCCCACTGATATTGAATAGCGGTAATTTCAACTGGGTTTTTAACGTATTTATTCATTGTTATTTCCTTAACGGTAGCGACTGCGAAGGGTTCGCTTTTGTTTTGCTGTAGCTGTAACGATATTTGCCCACACTGAGAAAAAGCAGATTGTGAAGATGAAAGCCAATACATAAGGCTTAAACTCATTAATCCATTCACCTGTGCCGCCTGACTTGGTAATTGCAAATGCAATAAAGGTGATGATGCACCACCAGATACCAGTAATAGCTGCTGCAATGGCCGCTGAAATAATCATCTTCATTGTGCAATCATCCAATCATCAGCAAATAAATCACCAGCGGATGGAATCCATCCCATAATGATCATGCCCTGTGCATTTTTAAGCGTGATACATGGTGCTACCTTGGCAGATCCGCCGTTTTGACGTGCAAATTCTGCGTTATGTGGCGACCAGAAATTGTCTGCTACAACGTCCCTGGTATCGGGGCATGAGATAGAAAGCCATTGATCTGCGCCGTTCCAGCCTTTGCGTGTAATCTTGTCACCTTGCTTAAGCAGCTCTAATGCTTTGCTGAATGATAAATACGGCGATACTTCTTTAATCCAGCCTTGTTTCAGGCCATATTCAGTCGCTACGTCTAAAGCCTTATCCTCTGCAATCAATGGATTAAAGTGCATAGCAGTAGCAACCGTATTGTCTTTTAGGAGTAATCTAACCTGGTATTCCTGCGCTGGGGCGTGGAACTCGCTTGATTTGTCTTTGATGTGCGCTCTGATCTGGCGCTTTAGTTCAATGCTCATTACTTGTCACCAGTGCTACGGCTCTGTAGCGGTGCGTACTGGTCAACTTCAAATTTCGCACTATTCTTAATTAACGTGGCTTCATTCATGGCAATAGAATTATGTTGGTTCGATAGCAATGCAATTTTCTGCTTAAAGCCGGACGCATCTACCTGGTGATCCGATGATGCCCAGTCAATGCCAGAAAAATATAATGCTGGCAAACTGTGAAGGCGCGTAATGTCTGCCGATGTATGTCCATCCCACTCAGGCGCTCGTTCCAGTTCTGCAACATTGAATGAATCCCAGAATTCCATCTTGTAGTGATAAGTGAAAGAGCCTTCTGGTGTATTGATCCCGACAATAAAGTAATTCGGGTACATGGTCCCATCATCATGCAGCTTAGATTTCCATGCGTGTGCTTGATTCTGGCGACATATCACCGCGAACAATTCCATTCTATGCACGTACAGCTCTTGAAAAGTGTGATAACCGTCCGTTAATTGGCTTGGATTCACAATATTCGGCGCACCAATAGCAGAACGGACAAAGCAGTCCTTCGCTTCAAGCATCTTTCGTAACGCCGTAGACTTCTCTGGTCCATCAGGCAATTGCTCATTAAGTAGCTGTGCAGTATGTGCCAGGACCATGCTCACGTTCTTCAACGGCGCTGGTAAATGTGCGTATGCAAAATACTGCATGATTGGATTTTCTTTATTGACTTGATCAGTAGGCATAGTTTCGACCTGTAATTATTTGCAATAAAAAAACCCGGCTAATGGGGGCCGGGTTTCCTGTTGAATGGTTCTTTTTGCGCTGAAAAATTCAACTAAACTAAACAGCTTAAAAGCGATGACTGACTAACGCTGTTAAAAATGTCCAGAATAGATCGAAATATATATAAACGGCATTTAGAAATCAAGGGGATTATTTATAATCATTTATATTTACTTATAAGTTTCCAATCATATTTATTTGAAAATTTGATCGTTTAATATTAGTATTCTCTTGTCTTGAGAGCAATCTCAGTAGTTGAATTATTCACTACACTCCTATTATCGCAAAGAAATCCCCTTTACCAATTCCGGCAAAGGGGATTTTTTTACCAAAAAATTATGATTTAAGTTTGAATTTTGTAGACTTCTTGTGAAATTGTTTTCATTTGTCCCTCTATCTGGTTTAGGCGATATACTAAAGATTGTAGCTCCGCCGTCTGGCTAAATTGAGCAGAATTAGAGTTTTCTATTTTATAACCGTTACTTATAAAAACTTTTAGTCTTGTATATTTCTCATTATAAATACCTAGCAAATTAGTATGATTTAACCGAAGCCGGTGCAGATCTGAGTTAATAACCCTAAAATAATCGTCTGAGCCATGCACAAAAAGTATCGGTAAATTCATAAATGATAAACCGTTCATACCTAAAGCTATATCCTTATTCCCTTCATGATCATGGAGCAATTCATGCACAAATTTAAGGTGAAATTGCGGTGACATTTCAATTGCTGCTACCTCAAAAGGGCTATTTAGCATCATATCTGCTAGTTTTTTGATCAATTGCGGCATAACTTTGTAAATCCTAAAACTTATATTCATTTATATTTTGCATATTATATCGTGCTAAAAAATTATGCTTGACAATTTGCATCATGGGGTTGTTTCCTCAAACGGCTAAAACAACCCTAAAAACTGAGGAAAAAATAATCTAAATCATTGTTTTCAAATGATAAACAACGGCGCAAATAATAAGCATTAAAAAAGGCCCGATATGGGCCTATTTTGCTGGTTGGTTTTGGTAGATTATGCCAATCCAGTTGAGTGTAAATAGAAAGCCAGAAATATGCCGCTAATTGATCCCAGGGTGATAAAAATCGCTAAACTTTTGTCCATTTCTCTAAATGCCGTATTTGATGATTAAATGATCATATATGATTTTTTCATTCTTTTGGCTCATGATCGCCATAGAATCCCTTGTTCTCATACTTGTCATGATTGCACTTAAAGCAGTGTAGTCGATTAAATCCTTCTTTGTCGCTGACAATTGATTGCCAAGGCTCACCACAATTGCATGTTCCGTGTAGCATTGCTGCCAATGACTTGCTTTTCCATTCCTTTAGTTCTTTTTTGAGTTCTTCGATCTGATCCTGTTGTTGGTCCCAGGCTGCCTGCCATGCCATAGCAGCGTTATATTGAATACCCTTGCCAGCTTTCCATTTGCCGAAGGCTTCTTTTGACTCATTCATTATAGTGTTCCTGTGGTTTATCTAACCTTGAATCCCTTAATTCTTCCGCATTTGGCACATTGGCAGTGGTGCATGGTGTAGATATACCCATCGGATACGGTGTGGCGCACTGACTTAAATGGCGGTTGCCATTGGTGTGAACATAGCCCAAGGATCTTGAGGATAAAATCAATCACCTCATATTCCCCAGTATGCGTATATCTCTCTCACATACATTTCGCATAGCGTTTACCAGCTCAAGCAATGCAGTACCCGACTTATCGGGAACAATTTGTTCAGACAGCTCTAATAAATACTCTAAATCATCCTTTACTATTTGGATCTGGTCCTTAGTCATTATTTAATTCCTTGTACTGAGTAATGATGTCCACACCGCAAAAAGGGCAGTAATTTAAAGCAACACGATTCTTTTTGAATCGACCCGCCACTATTTCAAGTCGAGATGAATTAACTTCCCGCATACTCATGATCTGAACCTGAATATCACCATAATGATTGCTAGTGACTTCACTAAGAAATTCGCACATTTCAATCCAGTTGCCAGTATTTACACACTGTTCTTTTTTAGCTTCAGTCATTGGCTGGCTCCTGTAGTTCGATCATGGTTTTTTGTTTAGCATGGTCATCTTCAACAAATTGTTTTGCTGAATCTCGAAATTCCGAAGCCATGTAATTTAAGTGATACAGGACAGTATCCTTTTGATCTTGATGCTCAAATCCAAGTTCAGGCACTGTATTAAATAGATAGTTCGCTGATAGTTTGGGAACAATTACTGCCCATTCCGGCACCGCTTGGGCTTTGGCTTGCCAAAACTCCCATAATTGACGTGCTTGAGCCTTATACCAAATCACCGACCCATCAGAATCAAGGTTGTAATCAAAAAGATCTGTGTTTGTATATGTGTCAGCAAGTACCTGGACAATGTGCATCTTTAAAGCTTCTGCCTTGAATCGTTCAATTTCGGCAATCAAGGCTTCTTTATTCTGAGTGTTCATATAATTCCTGTAATGCTGGTATTTCGATTAATTCAACGGCGTGGCCTATCCCTTCATAGAAACTAACTACACGCGACCAGTGGTATTCGTTCGCGCTTTCCCAGCGTAATGGCCGGCCATTGTTGTGGTTGGTATAGGTTAGGCAGCAATGCTTGCTCTCTTTGTTGCCCTTCTTGTAATAATTGCGAAGCTCACCGTTTAGGATAAAGGCAACTTCTGCGCCGATCTTCTGACCAAAGCGAATAGTCTTATCCAGATCATAGGTCATCGAATAAGCTCTCGTTTTCTTCGCGTCTGTACTGGATCGCGTGTCTTTTTACTTTCTGTAGTGCGTTTTCTAAGTCAATTTGGATCTGTGCCAGGGTAGACGTTAAAAGCTGGTCATAGTGTCCACAAGATTGGTGATACCACTTCCTGTCCAGATCTTTACGCAATGGAAAGCCATACTTCACCTTTTCGGCCCATGTGTGTGCTGGTGCTGCTCTCCCGGTTCCATTACACACGGTACACTTAACGCCTGATATTTTTCCTAGTGCCTGGCATGACTTGCATTTCCCTCTTGGGTGAAAGTGAGCATTTAAAACAGCTTTGGTTACACCGTACGCAAAATCATTGGGTTCAATCTTCTTTGATTTAAATTTACGCTGACGCATTTCTTGCAGCACCAGTGCTTGAAAATACCGATGTAGTAATTCCATGTTATAAGCGCGGCGCTGTTCAATCATTGCGTATATGTACCAGCTATGTTGATCCGGCAATGAAGCCAATACACCACATAGATCCGTAACTTCAAGCAACGGCGCATTGCCGCTGCTTTTGAATGAAGCTGTTTTGGCGTTTAGCTTTGCAAACTGCTCTAACACTTAATTAACTCCGTACCCTGGTCTATGCTTCTGCGCTTCCATGATTGCATCAGGTACGCTGTTATCAATCTCTATGGCTTCTGGAACCAATCCACTCTCTTTGCGTGCATTAAACGCCACAATGAACATTTCAATCGTTTGTAGTGCTGCGCCTTGGTTTACTTGTTCTGTGGTGAATGCCAGACGTGAAAAGCCAAGGATCTGGGCCATGTTGTATTTATCTAGGTCGTTTGAATAACCCTTATGTGTTGTGTGCCGGCTTTTCCCCTTGGTTCCGCCTTCCACTTCTACCAGCAAGTGATATTCAGGTAGGTAAAAATCTGCCCGGTGCTTTGTCATTGGGTTAAATTGAAACTCACGCTTAAATTTAATTTGGTTTACCTGTAGGTGGCGTGCCAGCGTTTCTTCCCCAATACTCCCTAATTGGGATAGTTTTGCTCTTAGTGTGATATTTGATTTCTTAACCAGCTTCTTTGCTTCTGCTGCGGTCATACGTGTCATTTTGATATTCCTGTGTATTGTGTGTGGTGGATCAGCTTGCCGGCTGATTGACGCGCTCACGGAACGCCAAGTAATTTTTTAAGAAAGTACGCACGTCATCTGCACGTTCTTGGTGGGCCTGTCTGCCGATTTTGCAAAGCAAGCAATACTTCTGATAATGGTGATGCTTTCGTTCCCCTCCATCCTTCGGTGTTCCTACAGATGTTCGGTGCATAGCAATCCCATGATGAGGGCAGTCCATAACCATGTATAACTTGCCTTCATTAAAAGCGCGTCTGGTTGTGGCCCCTTTATTCGGTAAATTTAGATCCGGGTCTAAGACTTCGAGCAAAATATCCTGTCCTAGATAATCCACTTGCGAAAAAACTCGTTTAGGCTTGTTTGGATCTCGCTTTCTAACTACATCAACATCAGGCTTTTTAATTAAAAACGCTCTCAAGTCCTGATTATCCACGTTCTTACAAAATGCCTTTTCCATACGCTTGACCAGCGCCGTCTTTTCGTTCTGTAGTAATGCCAGATATGACGTATTTGCAGCATAACGGCTTACGTCTATACCTGTAGCCAATCTATATGCTTGAACCAGATCAAAAAACTTCATGCGACTGATCATGCTGCTAACCCATTTGCAGCCAGTAACTTTGCGCGTTTCTCTTTCATGCGCTTAAAGATGCCTTCGCAAATCTGGGACCTGAAATATGTTTCACAGCTCAACGTGGCTTTTGAATCAAAGATTTCATAATCATCGCTGTACTGCTCGTCTAAATGAAGCTTCCATTCTTCTGTAAGTCCTTTCCATAGCGTTTTAATACCGCTTTTGCGTTTGTGGTAGAACTTGCCGTGTTCCTTGCCAGACATAAAAATCGAGTAAGGGATTGGCTGATCGTTAAAGCTCTCTTTGTACGGCTTCACCGGGACTACAACACTATGGTCATCTATCAGTCTGGCTTTACAGGTGATTTCAATTTGAAAGTTTTGCAGTTCTGGGGTCAGGCTTTCACGCAATGCAATGATCAGGTCCCCTTTGTATGCTCCCTGCAATACGTGTAACAGCATCTGACCCTTCTTGTTTTCATCAATCCCATTGAAAGCGCAATACAGGTTAAGTGTGGTTTCTGCGTCTTTTAGGTCCCACTTCATATCCAAATGATATTTTTTAGGCTGTGGTAGTGATGAAAGATGCTTGGCCATACCATCAAAGCCGACCAGTGCTGCATATTCAGGTGAGTTGTGAACAAAGCCGACATTTTTAGGCTTGTATGCCTTTTTACGGTTTTTAGGTTTTTGCTTAATAGCCATTAGAGATATTCCTCGTATTGTCTATATGTCCACTTCAACAACCATGCAGCTTGAATGCGCTGCAACGGCGTTAACCATTGGTTGTCGGTGACAATGCCGTTTTGATTTAAAAGATGAATGCCGCCCTGGTGTTTGATGTGCTGAATCGAGATTTCGTCAATTCCTGACGGTACAAGTTCATTTACACAGCTCATACAAGGTGCATAAGTGACAACTGCCCGTGAATCTGGGAACCATTCATCACAAATTACAGTTTCAGCATGAATAACGTGCGGATCATGAATACCAGCAACACATTGGCAAGGCTTATCGTCTGCATGTTGGTTTACACCTACGGCCAAAATGGTTTTATCTCTAAATACAACAAAACCCACCTGACGCTTTTTGCAGTTACTACGCTTTGCGGCCCTTTCAGCAATCAGCATTGCTATATGCTTCATTTCAATCATTGAATGACCACTCACGCGAACGGAAATAGATCCAAAGCGTTTCTATTTCCTCATCACTGGCACAACTAACTGTTCGCTGAATTGCTTTTAAGCGTGCTGTAGATATACCGGTATTTTTTGAGTGAAAAGGGTGATGCACAGAAAAGAAAAGGTGTGTTTTGATCAGCTTTTCCTTACTTTTGCGCTTTTCCTCAGACGGAACTTCCTCAATCTTGCCGCCGGCCTTTAAAAACTTCTCTAAGTCCGTTTCTAGGCTTTCACGAAATATTTGCTTTTTTGCTGGAATGGTAATCATGAATAAAGGGTTCACACTTCATAAACAAAAATGTGGCATAAGGTTATGCCACCAGCTTAGAATATTATCATATTTATACTTTATCAATAAGAATATTTATATTTGTGAATACATAAGTCGTATCTATAAAATAGGGGTGCGATAATAGGAGTGACCATTTAATGATTGATAGATCCATGCGCGAAGCCGTAAAGCAGAGCGAAGCAGAGAAACTAAGAGAACTTTACGAACTGAAAAAAAGTGCGGACAAGCAAAAGGGTCTAACTTTCACTCAAAGAACCATTGCGGATCTGGGTGATTGGACGCAACCAAACGTGTCTAGCTACTTGAAGGGTGTTGTGGAATTGAAAGAAGAATCAGCTTTGATCTTTTCTAAAGCCTTAGAAGTTCCTGTTTCTGCTTTCTCCCCACGGTTAGCTGAAAAAATCTCACAGCGCGAAATGCTGGCACGTAATCCATTGTTGAGTAAAATCACTGTGTCTTATGTACCTAAGCTAAATGCGGAAGTCCTAAACAAGATTAGACATAATCTAAGAGATCAGAGCTTTATAATGCCCAATTCCTCCGAAACGACCCCTATCTGCAAAGAACTATCCCAAACTGCATTTTCTTTTGAACTAGAGGACAACTCTTTAGAGAAATACGCACCAGGTACAATCTTTGTTGTAGATCCAATGGTCGAGCCTTCACCTACCGACCTAGTGTTTGTTGGGAATAAAAATAAAGATAGCGATTTTCATGTCCGTGAATATTGCGTGACAGATGTTTCAGAGGACGGCGTAGAGTCTTATGAATTAAAAGCAAGCAACCCAGCTTACCCGACACTAAAAGAAAATTATGAAGTGCTGGGCGTGGTGGTCGCTGCTGTGAACATGCTTAAACCATAAAAATAAATAAATACACCCCAAATATCAGGCCCGGCTCTTAAAGTCGGGCTTTTTATTGGCTTAATGAAAGTTATTTTGAAAATATTTTTATTTTTATTTATGTTTTCCATATAACCCATATAAGTATAAATTCTAAATACCAATATAATTATAAATAAATATAAGAAAACTGTTGCATTTTATAAACGTATTTATATATTATTGGGAGGTAATAAAAAAGCCAGTGCCGCACATAGCAACACTGACTTAGTTTGAACGGTTGGCCGGCAAGCCTTCACGTTCTGTTTGATCCACACACATAGGATACAAAACTCATGAAGTATATCACTTTCCGCAATGTGATTGCATATCTCGTTTCTATGGTCCTCTCGACCATTGCCATGCTTGGCCTTCTTCGCGTCCACGATTATGAACAAGAACACCATGAACAATATGTTCATGCGGTAGCTCATGCTGCTGATCGTTCTGGCTCTAAATTCGATAAACAATAAGAAGGGGAAACATCATGGCTCTATCTGTAATTAAACCAACTGAATCTATCCAGATCAATGCGATCAAGCTGTATGTCTACGGCGATCCTTCAATTGGTAAAACATCCCTGGCAATGACTTGCCCCAATGCCCTTCTTATTGACGCTGATATTGGTGTATATCGCGCCGGATCTTTGCGCCGTTCAGATGTGCAATTGGCTGAATACTGGCATCAAGTAAGTTCACTGGAAGAAGCTGATCTGGTTCCGTATGACACCATCATTATTGATACGGTTGGCCGCTTACTCGATGTAATTAAAAACCATGTTGCAAGTAACCAGTACAACGTGAAGTCTGACGGCGGCCTGAAACAAAATGCTTTTGGTATCGCTAACAACCTTTTCGGCGGTTTTGTGAATCGCATGATTGGCTACGGCAAGAATGTCGTGTTTCTGGCCCATGCTGTTGAGGACAAAGACGGTGATGAAGTTATTAAGCGTCCAGATCTAGGCGGTAAAAACCGTCAGGAAGTTTATCGCCTATCTGACTGTATGGCTTATTTCTGTATTGAGAAGGGCAAAAACGGTAAAAACCGAAAGGTTCTTAAATTTGGCAAGGATGAAGCGCTACACACTAAAGATTGCGCGAACCTTGGAACAATCGAAGTTCCAGATATAACCAATCAGCCGACCTATCTAGGCGATTTGATTACCCATATCAAGGAACATTTAAACACGCTCACCCCTGAGCAAAAGCTACACGCCGAGCAGGAACAAGCGTGGCTTCACTTCATACAGCTTTGCAATGATGCAAAGTATGCCAGTGACCTAAACAATCTGATGGAAGAACTGGCACTGAATACTGAACACCCTCAATACATAAATAAGAATATGTGGTATGCGGTGCAAAACTGCGCCAAAAACCTAAATATGTTTTATGACAAAGACTCTAAACGCTGGAAAGAAACGGACGCTGCATAATGAACACTCAAGCCATTATTTTGGATACAGAAACAAGCAGCCTTAACGGTCTGCCAATTCAAATTGCTTACTTTCCTTGCTCTTTTGAGCAGGGAGGGTTCGCCCTGGACAAGTCTGCTTTGTTTGATGAGTTTTTCAGTGTGGACCAGCCGATTGACTACGGCGCTATGGCAGTACATCACATCATTGAAGCGGATCTGATCGGCAAGCCTTCATATAAAACCTTCAAAATGCCAAGCGATACAGTCTATGTCATCGGCCATAAGGTTGATTATGACCTGGAAGCATTAAAGCATTGCGGTATTGATATAGAACAGTACAAGCCAATTTGCACGCTTGCCCTAGCGCGTATGGTATTCCCGGATGCACCAAATCATACGATTAGCACTTTGTCTTACATGCTATCCAGTGACCAGAACAAAACACGTGAGTATTTAAGAAATGCTCATAACGCTAAAGCAGATATTTTGCTTACTGGCTCCATCCTAAAACACATCATTCATGCGCTAAAAATTCAAAGCATGGAAGAACTCTATCAGGCATCCGAGAAGGCGATTACTCCAACATTCATGTCATTTGGAAAGCACAAAGGAACGGCGCTAGTAAATCTGCCTTCTGATTATGTTCGCTGGCTACTGAATCAAGACAACTTAGACAAAAATTTGCGTAAAGCACTCATGAATCGCAAGGGGTAATCACATGCAGCAATCTTATATTTTCATCTATGAAGCCAAAGTACATTCAAACGGCACAATCAAGGGCCGTGTTGAAGCAACCAGTAGCTATGACGCACAGCAAAAAGTTACACGCCACAACCTACTGGTTAAATCAGTAACCGCCAAGGTCCATAAAAACCAGACTTTGGCCCGTAAAGAAAAATTTGAGGTTCTACAATGAAAGATGATCTAAAGCCACGGACTATGACGGATCTAACCAAGGCTAAAAAGGATCTGATTAAGCGCCGTTCTAATAATCCATTACTGGATGCAGCCATTAACGCCCAGCTTGAACGTGTAGAGCAGCTAATCACATCGAAGGTGAACCGTTCGGATCAAAACTATTTCCGCACTTTCTACAAGCAAGCCAGGGAGAGTTTACCCGAAGATGTTTTTAATCGAATCGAAGGCGTGGCAAGTACCCGTCAGCACGTCAACCAATCCAGCGGTCCGCGAATCAATCAGTGATTTTCAGTACACGTACTTAATTATCAACCAGATCCATCAAGCTGATTTTTCAGCTTCTTGGATCGACAAGAAATATGTTTATTCAGATCCCCGGGTACAACAAGCCTGGGATATATACAAAAACGGCATGTTAGCCACCAAGAGATTTAATAAAAATGTGTAACCACTGTAGAAATATTGAAAATATCCACTATGCCATGCAGATCCATAAGGCTACGCTATCAGGGCAACCCAAAGAATCAATCATGAGCCGTGATAACTTTAACGATATGGATGATGTTGCGCCTGAATATGCCAGACGTTTTGTAAATCAAGCCAGAAGAAAGGATATGGATATTGAGCTTGTGTCTGGCTTTAGCTTTGCTATGGAGCAAAATGCTATCGGATATTATTACTACTTTGAAAAACCAAAGGACATGCAGGTACAACTGGACCTTGTTAAAGATATTGAAGCCTTACGCGCTGCATTATCCTTGGTACAAGCGCGACTGGTACTCACAGACAATGACAGCCTTAAATCGGTTATTGATGATGCCCTCTCTAAGCACAACCCTAAAATCAACTCAAACGATCTAGCTAAAGAGTTAAAGCAAATTACACAAAAGGCATCCACGGCTAAAACCAACGATCTTGACGAATAACCCCACCCTATTATCAATAGCCCAGCCATTGTGCTGGGTTTTTATGTTCAAGAGTTTTAAGCATGAACCAGTACGATCAGCACCGTCTAAAAATTAATGAAAATCCATATCGAACTATCTGCCATTCCCTTGGCGGCATCCACAAGGCTATCCAGGTCCTAGAAATGCTTACACCACGTACTGAGTTTTTCGCAATTAGTGCCAATAGGGATGAGGATTTAAAGCCGCACCACATCAAGCAATATTGCTTTACTAAGGGAAATATTAAAATGCTTACGCCTTATTCTCGCGTTTGGGGCTGGTTGCACGATAAAGCGGAATTATGCGGCTTAGGTGTGTATCAGGTTAATGAGTTCTTAGACGGCCTAGAACACGCAATTAACCACGGCGTATTTGTTCCTGAAAATATCTATTTTCAAACGATGGATAGGATTAATGATTTAAGAGCCAATAAAAAACCCGGTATTTAACCGGGTTCTTCTTTACTGATCCATTTTATGCGGCCATAACATTTATACCGTTATCAAGCATCACTCTTACTGGCTTCACGTTTTCAGCCATTGCTATCTCTAGGATCTGATCCTTGGTTAGCTTGCCGCCCTTAGCCACATACTTGGCATACAAAGAATCGGGTAATTTGAATGGATTATCTTTTGGTTTTTCCGGTTCCTCACCCTCATTACCAGAATCAATAGCCGTGTTTTCGCTTGTACTACTCCCTATTGGCGTTTTATTAAATTTATTGGGTGTGAACCCTGCTAACTTTAAAACGTCCAAATACGGCGCAAATAGACGCTTTCTGAAATCACTAGCAATACGTTCTGCCAATACTTCGGTTTTTTGCCCTGCAATAACCAATTTACCCAGTTCAGAATATCCAGGCTCACCCTTTGAAGCACTTACAGCCAAACTGGATGAGAACATTTTAATTTGATCATCTGTCATTTGATAGATTACAAATTTATCTTCTTTCCTTGTCTTGGTTGCTGGTGTCACATTGATTGTTTCATTGTCATACCTATCGTATTCAAATGAAAAAGACATAATCTTTCCAGAACGGCCTTTTTTCGCTACTGCCTTTAACCCTATAAACCCTGTGTGCTTACTGATCTGTGCCACGGATATATTGATTACACGCTTTTTAAAATCACTCATTACCGTGTATTCATCAGCTTTAAGTCCATATAACGTGCGGATTTCATCCACCGTAAATGTTGGCTGAAAGTTTGCCCTGCGCCACTTCATTAAAACTTTATAAAGTCTTATTGCATATTTGCTTTTCAGCCTACCAACCTCGTTTATGTCCAGTAGGGTATATGCTGTTTTAATATTGTATATGTGCGGTATAACTGCTGGGGCGAACATCAAAGTAACTTCGCTTTTCCCTTCTTTGGCTAACTGAAATTCCGCACTTTCCTTGGGCAGTTCAACATCATCAAAGTCGCTAAATTCATCATACTCCGAAGCAGATGCTTCAATGCTTGTTGAGTGCAACCATCGGCTTCTCATTAGCTTTTTGGTTCCATCTTCACGCTCAATAAAGTATGTAAATGACCTTTTGTAAATTGTATTTTTTGCTTCACACAACGTATAAAACGCCAATTGACGTGAAAGGCCATATTCTTTAGCAAACTGATCCGCTGTCAGAATGATTTCTGTTTTTTCATCAAAAGGGATGCCACGCTCACCCATTTGATTTACAAGCTTACTTGCTAGTAAGATGATTTTTTGTTCACTTGCTTCCATTCTATACAGTGAATCAATAAGCGGATTCCCTTGCTTAACAAGGTTTAAATGCTCTATTTCATCAAGAGATAACGTCATTTTTTCTTCCCCATATTTATGAAGGGAATAATATGTCCTTTTTTAGATATGGTCAAACTATTTTGACGACCATATCTAGTCAAAGAATTGTCCCCACCCTGTCAAAGAATTGTCCCCACCCTGTCAAAGAATTGTCCCTACCCTGTCAAAGAATTGTCCCTACCCTGTCAAAGAATTGTCCTTAACCGGTCAAAGAATTGTCCCTATCACCCCCCTTGAAAGCCTGTCATATCAATACTCTTAGACCTCTGAAAAGAAGAAAGGTTTTAGAAAGATATTAGAAAGAAGAAAGGAGCCGGTTTTTTATTATAAATTTGAGTTTTTTAATGTTTATGGACTATTTTTAAACCATTTTCATTGAGATTAATAATTAATCTATCTATAAAAGTGATAAGTGATTTCAGCTTAGGCAAATAATATTTATTTATTATAAAACAAATATTTATATTCATTTATATTTTTTCTGTCAAATAAGTGTCCCTATCTAAAGCTATAAGCCTTACATTGTGTGGATATACAGGTTTAATTAAAAATATAAGCATTTTTCATGATTACCAAGTTTATTTATATTTATCTTGAAAACAGTTATGGACTAAATTATATTGTGTCCTTAATTGGCTTATATCCATCAAAGTGACGGCAATCACTTCAAAACCACACATAAACGGATCTATCT
Source organism: Acinetobacter lwoffii (assembly GCF_024129855.1). Lineage (GTDB taxonomy): Bacteria > Pseudomonadota > Gammaproteobacteria > Pseudomonadales > Moraxellaceae > Acinetobacter > Acinetobacter lwoffii_L. The sequence continues at coordinate 2,403 of NZ_JAMXXC010000017.1, read as the reverse complement.
ATATGATGAACTTCGCTAATATCTTCGCTAAGAAGAAATCTAAAATCATTATTAATGGCGTTGAATACTCTGGAAAAAATGTCCAAGTGACTGATACGCATGTCACCATTGACGGCCAGGTCATCACGTCCTCTATCACACCAAAAATAAGCATTAAAATTTATGGTGATGCTGATTCAGTCCGTACAACGTCGGGCGAAATCAAAGTTGAAACTGTTACTGGTCAAGTGGAAACAGTATCCGGTGATGTGACTTGTGGTGCTGTACTTGGCAATGTTACGTCCACATCAGGCGATATTCGCTGTAAAGACATTGGTGGCAATGTTCGTACTGTATCCGGTGATATTCATAAGTCATTTTTTTGAGGGTAAGTCATGAATATACAATCTAAATTTAAATTTTTTATTGAATATAATTTGAATGGTGACAGTGATGATGTAAAGAATGCTTTTACACTAAACGAAGCCAATCAAATTGATATAAGCAAGGCTCTTGAGCTGGGTATGCGAAAGGACTTTCTTTTGAGGCTTCAAGATATGTGGAGCGGTCTTTTAGCAAAATCCATAAAAGAAGGTCAATCCTCATGATTACTAATGTTATTAAACCTAAAAAGCCTATGGACGGCTCACGCTGGGAATTGGTCAATCTTGATCAGGATCAATTCGGCAATGATCGGTATTACTATGTTCACCCGGAAGGGTTTGTTGCTATTTCCGCTCTGGAAGTGGCAGACGGTATCATTCGCCGTGAATATATCCCGCAGTATCATCTATCAATATCTAAGGGTAATAAACGCCGCTGCTCAAGCCAAGATGCTCAATTCATTCTCAAGCAATTTGGATTAAGCGATGCTTTAGAAGATAACCACGTTCACTCTGGGTTCGTGCGTAATTTCTGGCAACCAGTAGACGAAAATAAAATAAGCATGGAATGTGCTTGTGTGGATTCCGAACCAGCAATTAAAGAGGATAAAGGCGACTTTATCTGGCGACCAGCGCACCAGGATTAAATAAAATTATGGTCGATCTAAAAAAAGAACTTCAAGATTTTATAGCTCAATGTCACCCGGCTGTGTTTGAGCGTATTGAATATATGGAAAGTCGAAATCTTTTTTTCCCAAAAACTGAATACTGGGAATCAATGTTGGTTCGCAGTGTTTGTAATGAAATAGATTTTGGCTGGAAGATGTGGCAGATCCGAGCTGGTATTGCACACACAGAAGTAAACAACAAATACATTTTAATCCCGAAAGGCGGAAGTCACACACTATGAACATCAATCAAATTAAACCAATCCGCCGACTACCAGAATTAGAAGATCATCAGGAATGGGCTTGTGAGGTTGGTTGCGACAATATTGAGCCAAAATTATTTCGCAATGTATATCAGCAATCTTGGGACCTAGAAGGAAACCTAACATCTGAATTGGCCGAACACTATTACACATGCCAGCATGGGCATGTGCTTCAAGTCTGGAATGAAGAAGTTAGTGATTATGCCACCCTACCCGATGAAGCCTACCAAAATCGAAAAGTACCTGAAGGTGCAACCTTATCAAATATAGAAAATTTGATTGCCGAAATGCAGACCCAAAAAGCCAGAATGATCAGCAAGTTTGATTCCCTTGATCAAGAAATCTTTAAATTTGCGAAAGTCAGTTTTGAATTAACTTTGAAAAGTGGTGAAGTTTTAAGTATGGATGAACACTGCCTGAATGAGATCAAAGCTCAAATGATCGAAGATGCTGAACTCAATACAGTTTGTGATGCCCGAAAGGACCAAAAGCAAATCTCTGTAAATATTGAGGATCTATAACAATGGCTAGACGTTTCGGACGCAACCAAAAACGCGCTATGCGTAACCAGATCCAGTCGCAAGAAAAGCTACTTGAGCAACATATAGAACATATCAGCTCACTTAACCATGATTTACGCCAAGCGAATGAAGTGATTAATCTCACCGCAGAAGTCTTAGGCGAACACTTTGCCACCTTACCAGTGCAAACGGCAGAAGTTGAAGAAATACGTGAGCGTTATGAATACCCAAAAAGACAAACATCGCGCTACTCATTTGGTGACAGCAGTGCAGCCATGAGCTTTGTTGAACATGCACTGTGCTATATCGACACGTATCAGGCGGATGCAAGAATAGATGAGTTATCCGGTGCTATGCACATGCGCTATAAATCTATTTCTGGCAATGTCGCTTATGGCGTATCAGAAGAAGCCTGGCGTAGACTGCCGGAAAAATTACTGGTGACAAAGTTTGTTGATGAAATTTCCTTGGATATGGCTGTACATCTGGTACGTGAACGTAAGAAAGCGTTAGCCAACACATACTACCTGGCAAGAAATTAAATAAAAAATAGCTACCGCTTCGGCGGTACTTATTTTGCCTATAAAAA
>NZ_JAMXXC010000016.1:0-72475 GCF_024129855.1 Acinetobacter lwoffii | reverse complement strand
AATAATTTCGATCAATCAACCAGTAAAAATCCACACAAGTTGTTCTTCATAATCTCTTAATGATCTTCTTGCTAATTCGTCACCAGCAAGCCAGGTCGGCTATATTACTCTCTATCTCTAGAAAGTCAACCAGTAAATCAGATTATTTTTAAACTTATTAAATAAAACCCAACTCAATCAAATTCAACTAAGTTACTGTTTTATCAGAAGTTTTAATCTTCATCACCGCCGATGGATGTGCATTCTACAGTATTCCCCACCCAATACAACCCCTATTCTTAAATAATTCAGCAAAAATATCACGACTGTTTATTTATTCTACAAAAAATACAGGTTTTTCTATTTTTCACTCAAAATTTATTCAATTATTGATGTTTTAAAGTAGTTTATTTACTTATCAATGGGTATTTCTAGTTAATTTAATTGCTATATCTATCTAAAAATTTTTTATTGTCTTTATTTCAGATCAAACACAACAGATGAGTTAATAAAATAGATTTACTATGGAATCCCTTACCCATTTTAAAAATATAATCCTCATCCATCCATTAAAATTCCATTCAACAAGATAATCACTCTATAGATAAACTCTGGTTAAATTGTTGAATGATTAAAATTAAGAGTGAAGCAATGCGAGAAGAAAGCAATCTTCAATGCACAGTTTTATTAGATGAAAAATAATTTAATAGGGATTCGAGCATTCATCATGATAGCCACCGATAACAATTGTATATTTTTTTATTCACATTGAATTTCAGGCATAAAAAAACCGCTTAACGCGGTATCTTTTATCTCGACCATCTTGAAGGAGATGGTCGGAGCAGTAGGATTCGAACCTACGACCCCCTGGTCCCAAACCAGGTGCACTACCAGGCTGTGCTATGCTCCGATTTCAACTTTAAAAGTTGGGGTGAATGACGGGATTCGAACCCGCGACAACTGGAATCACAATCCAGGGCTCTACCAACTGAGCTACATCCACCATCATTTTGATTCTTAACATCAAGCGACCAAATGGCGCGCCTGACAGGATTCGAACCTGTGACCATCCGCTTAGAAGGCGGATGCTCTATCCAACTGAGCTACAAGCGCGTTACTGATGCAAACATCATTTGCCTTGAAGAATTGGTCGGAGCAGTAGGATTCGAACCTACGACCCCCTGGTCCCAAACCAGGTGCACTACCAGGCTGTGCTATGCTCCGATTCATCTCAGCTTTCGTATCGAACATCGTTCGGTACGGTGTGCATTCTAGGCGCGACGCCCGGAGACGTCAACACCTATATTTAAAAAAAACTGAAAAAACGCTTCAAGCGTTTATTTATCAATCGCTTCAGACATTTTTTATACAAATTTTAACGTTTTAGTCCGGCACTAAAGTTCAGCATGCGATCTAGAGGCAGTTTAGCTCGTTCAGCAAGTACCGGATCGACATGCACTTCCTGATCTTTATGCTGTAACACATGCAAGATACCATCCAGCTCGTTCATGGCCATCCAAGGACAATGCGCACAAGAACGACAAGTTGCCCCCTCTCCTGCGGTTGGTGCTTCAATCAGAATTTTATCCGGCACTGCCTGCTGCATTTTATAAAAAATACCGCGATCAGTAGCTACGATTAAACGCTGATTTGGCAAAGTTTGTGCTGCTTTAATTAATTGTGAGGTACTACCCACCGCATCGGCAATCTCGACCACAGACATCGGTGATTCGGGATGTACCAGAACTGCCGCATCTGGATAGAGCGCTTTCATATTGGCAATACCGCGTGAACGGAATTCTTCATGCACGATACAGGCGCCATCCCAGAGCAACATCTCTGCACCGGTTTTTTTCTGGATATAACGACCCAGATGCTGATCTGGTGCCCAGATGATTTTTTCGCCCAGACTGTCCAGATGTTCGATAATTTCCACTGCACAACTTGAAGTGACGACCCAATCGGCTCGGGCTTTCACGGCCGCTGACGTGTTGGCATAAACCACCACAGTATGATCCGGGTGCGCATCGCAAAAAGCGGTAAACTCATCGACAGGACAACCTAAGTCCAGTGAACAGGTCGCTTCCAAAGTTGGCATCAGCACGGTTTTATTGGGTGAAAGAATTTTAGAGGTTTCGCCCATAAATTTCACACCAGCTACCACAAGCGTTGAAGCTGGATGATCGCGACCAAAACGCGCCATTTCCAGTGAATCGGAAACACAGCCCCCCGTCAGTTCAGCCAGTTCTTGCACTTCAGGATCACAATAATAATGCGCCACCAAAACAGCATCCTGTTTTTCCAGCTCTGCCTTGATCTGTGCAAATTTGTCCAATTTTTCCTGCTGGCTCATTTGATGTTCTTGTGGAACACCTAAACGATCTAAATGCGCCTGCACAATCGATTTAGCTTCATTGGCTATTAATTTGGTCGCATCATTCATAACAACTCTTACTCTACCCTCATGGTTCACTATTCAATGAACCTTTCACCCTACATCCCGGTCATCTCTGGCGAAATGCTATTTTTGACCAGTCATTAAAAATCATTAAGTATAAAAAAAGCCCCACAACGGAGGCTTTAGAAACAATCTGAATTATGAGCGATAATCTGCATTGATTTTTACGTAGTCATACGACAGGTCACAGGTATAAACCGTATCTTTTGCCTGACCTCGTCCAAGATCAACACGAATCGTCATTTCAGCCTGGGCCATCACACGTGCACCGGCTGCTTCAGTATAGTCTGCGGCCGCACCACCATCTTTGCAGATTTGTACATCATCTAACCAAACCTGAATTTTTGCAACGTCTAAATTTGGCACACCGGCATAACCAATCGCTGCCAGAATACGGCCCCAGTTTGGGTCAGAAGCAAAGATTGCGGTTTTGACCAGCGGTGAATGCGCAATGCTATAGGCAATATCGCAGCACTCTTGAGTATTGCCACCACCTTCTACAGTCACGGTAATGAATTTAGTCGCACCTTCACCATCACGTACAATCAGTTGCGCAAGGCGTTTCATGGTACGTGTCAATACGTCTAGCACCACTGCATAACGTGGATCTTCAGTCGAAGTGATTTCAGCACCACCGGCCTGACCTGTGGCAATAAAAATACACGAGTCATTAGTTGAGGTATCGCCATCAATTGTAATACGGTTAAACGATACATTGACTGTTTCAGTTAATAACTGTTGAACCAGTTCACGGCTGATCGGTGCATCCGTCGCAACATAGCCCAGCATGGTCGCCATATTCGGGCGAATCATGCCCGCACCTTTGGAAATACCGGTCATGGTATAAGTCACACCATCCAGCTCGAACTGTTCTGACGCACCTTTCGGAGTAGTATCTGTGGTCATGATTCCAGTCGCTGCATCGCCCCAGGCATCATCACGCAATGAATCCAGCGCAGGCTGTAAACCTGTAAGCAAACGCTCCATTGGAAGCTGCTCACCAATCACACCAGTCGAGAATGGCAACACTTCAGCAGCCTGTACGCCTGCAAGTTCAGCTAACTTGGCACAGGTGGCTTCTGCATTTGCCATGCCTGTAGGACCTGTTCCTGCATTGGCATTGCCGGTATTGATTACCAGGTAACGTGGATTTCCCGCTTGCAAATGTGCTTTGGATACATGCACAGGTGCTGCACAAAAGGCATTCTGGGTAAACACTCCAGCAACATTGGAGCCTGCAGCCAGTTCAAATATCACCAGGTCACGTCGGTTCTGATAGCGCACATAGGCTTCAGCCGAACCAATTTTAACCCCTTTCACCACATGCATCTGTGGCATAGATACGTCACCAACTGCCATTTTAAAGTCCAATATTGAAGTTTTAGAAAAATACAGCTTAGTTGATCTGCAACAAAAAATCGAGCCAAAGCCTGAGCCAGCCTGAGATTTGTTATGGGTTTTCACAATAAAAAACCAGTCATCAAGACTGGTTTCTACGTTTTTAAAATTAAGATATTTTTAATTTTGTGCAAGTTGTCCAGATTCGCTTAGTAAAGCCTGTTTCGCTTGTTGTTGACTTGCACTAGAAAGTGCAGGATTAGTAGCAACAATACGGTCTGCATTTGCCGCATTAGCAGCTGCAATCGCAGCGGTCTGCAACACAATCGGACGATTCTGATTGGCAAAGGTATAACGGATGCCGGTACGTGGGCTTGCCACAGTCACTTGTGCATCGGTACGTTGTACTTGAGCAGTAGTCGTACCCACCGCTTGCTGAACTTTATCAATTGTTGTGGTCGCTGCAGTTTGTGCAAAACTTAAGGCAGGCGTTGCCAAAGCGGCAATTATGAGCGGTTTTAATACTTTTTTCATTCAGGTTATTCCACTTTGAGGTGTTGAATGAGCCATTAAATAGCATTTAATTCCTAAGACTGCAAACAGTATTCAATTTCTGAAAAATCTTCATATATAAAAAATCAGAGCCATGGGGCTCTGATTTTTAATAGCGTTTAGATCTTGCCATGACACTGTTTGTATTTCAGACCTGAACCACATGGACAAGGCGCATTACGACTTGCCGGTGCTTCAAAGACTGGTGCTACAGGATTCGCCTGAGCATTTTGCTCGGTCGTCACCTCATGTTCACCTGCCAGCAAGCCGTCAAACTCTTCATGAGATAACTGCAAACGCATTGCCTCAGCCTGTGCCTGCTGCTGTGCTTCCATTTCCGCCAGCTCTTCAGGGGTCGGTACGTGGATGCGTGACAGATCTGTTACGACATCTGACTTGATTGTACCGAGCATGTTTACAAACAGGTTATAAGCTTCTTTTTTATATTCCTGCTCTGGATTCTTTTGCGCATAACCACGTAAATGAATACCTTGACGCAAATAATCCATAGCCGCCAGATGCTCTTTCCAATGACGATCCAGAGAATTCAGCATAAAGTGACGTTCAAGCGAAGCTGCAGATTCTTCACCCATTTGTTCACGACGTGAACGGTAGCGGTTCAGTACTTCATCGGTAATGCGCACCACCAAAGCTTCTTCATCCAGACGACGGTCCTGTTCCAGCCATTGTCCGATAGGAAGATCCATCGAAAGATCTTCACGCAGCGCCAGTTCCAGACCTTCAATATCCCACTGGTCATGAATCGATTCAGGCGGAATATAGTTGGCGATTACACCCTGCATCACTTCACGGATCATTTCTTCAATATAATCCTGCAGTGAATTTTCTGCCAGAATGTCGTCACGCTGACTATAAATGATCTTACGCTGTTCGTTATTGACGTCATCGTATTTTAGCAAGTTCTTACGAATATCGAAGTTACGTGCTTCCACTTTACGCTGCGCATTTTCAATCGAACGAGACACCATTTTGTGCTCAATCGCTTCATCTTCCTGCAAGCCCATAGCACGCATCATGCCGACTACGCGATCACCGGCGAAAATACGCATCAAGTCATCTTCAAGTGACAGGTAGAAACGTGATACACCCGGGTCACCCTGACGACCAGCACGACCACGCAGCTGGTTATCGATACGGCGTGATTCATGACGCTCAGAACCGATAATATGCAAACCGCCAGAATCCAGCACAGCCTGGTGATTAACATCCCATTCTGCTTTCAGACGCGTTTCATCTTCAGGAGTCGGGTTTTCAATTTTAGCCAGCAACGCCTTCCAGTTACCACCCAACAGGATATCGGTACCACGACCGGCCATGTTGGTGGCAATCGTCACTGCACGCGGCGCACCGGCCTGCGCAATAATATCGGCTTCACGTTCGTGCTGTTTGGCATTCAGTACTTCATGCTGGATCCCTGCCGCTTTTAGCTTATCCGACAGAATCTCAGAAGCTTCAATGGTGGCTGTACCAATCAAAATTGGTGCGACACCAGCTTCATGCACACGCTGAATTTCTTGAATAATCGCGTTATATTTCCCTTCACGATTTAAATAAATTAAATCGTTATGGTCTTGACGAATCATTGGACGGTGGGTCGGAATCAGCACCACATCCAGACCATAAATTTCTTTCATTTCCGCTGCTTCAGTATCAGCAGTACCGGTCATACCGGATAATTTTTTATACAGACGGAAATAGTTCTGGAAGGTTGTGGTTGCCAGAGTCTGGTTTTCCGGCTGGATTTCCAGACCCTCTTTGGCTTCTACGGCTTGATGCAAACCTTCAGACCAGCGACGTCCCGGCATGGTACGACCGGTATTTTCATCGACAATAATCACTTCACCATCGTTGATGATGTATTGGACATTACGCTGATAGAGATAATGCGCACGGATCGCTGCAGTGACATGATGCAACAGGTTCAGGTTCGATGCTGAATACAAGCTCTCTCCTTCAGCCAGCAAGCCCATTTCAATCAGTTCACTTTCAATGGTTTCAAAACCCACTTCAGTAATTTCAACCGAACGCTGTTTCTCATCAATCCAGAAGTGACCGCCATCCGGCACTTTCTCTTCTTTCTGTGCCTGTAATTTTGGTGGAATATTATTGATGGCTGCATAAAGCTGTGAAGAATCTTCACTTTGACCAGAAATAATCAACGGGGTACGTGCTTCATCAATCAGGATCGAATCGACCTCATCGATAATGGCATAGGTCAAACCACGCTGCTTTTTCTCAGCCAGCGAGAACACCATATTGTCACGCAGGTAATCAAAGCCAAATTCGTTATTGGTACCGTAAGTAATGTCGGCACGATAAGCTTGCGCTTTTTCCATCGGATTTTGCATGGAATAAATAATGCCGATGCTTAGACCCAAAAACTCGAATAATGGACGGTTTAACTCGGCATCACGTTGCGCCAGGTAATCGTTCACGGTAATGACATGCACGCCCTGACCACTGATGGCATTCAGATAACAGGCCAAAGTACCCATCAGGGTTTTACCTTCACCGGTACGCATTTCTGCGATTTTGCCTTCGTGCAAGGTAATACCACCGATCAGCTGCACGTCATAATGACGCATGCCCATCACCCGCTTCGCCGCTTCACGACAGACTGCAAATGCTTCAGGCAGTAATTTATCGAGGGTTTCACCCTTATTATATCGTTGTTTGAATTCTTCAGTTTTTGCAGATAAGTCTGCATCGCTAAGGGTAGATATCGTCGGCTCGAGCACATTAATCTTGTCTACGATTTTACGCATGCGTTTGAGTTCGCGCTCATTTTTGGTACCGAAGATTCCTCCGATCAGACTTGCCAACATGAATAGACTCTCTAAATCTTGCTTGTCAAATGAATATGTTCTTAGTCGTTATTATGGTGCTAGAAATTTGAACTACAAGGGTTTTGCTGTAAAACCGCTAAAAAAATCTGATCCTTAGTTCTAGCCCTAAGATCTAAGGCAAAGTAATGTAGCAAATTTTCCCTGTGCAACATAGTCAATTAAGTGACTGATTTTTGCGCTTCTGGATAGATGGATATCTCACTTATGCAATTTACTCATAAAGAAAGCAAAAAACACTATTTTTAATCATAAAAAAATTGGTTCATATTAAATCGTATCTCGACATTAAAAGACCAATTGAGGCTAAAAAGATGAGTTTACGTTTAGGCGATACCGCACCGAATTTTGAACAGCAATCCAGTGAAGGCCTAATTAATTTTTATGACTTTCTGGGCGATAGCTGGGGCATTTTATTTTCACACCCTGCCGACTATACACCGGTATGTACGACTGAACTTGGCTATACCGCAAAACTTAAAGATGAGTTTGCAAAACGTGGTGTTAAAGCGATTGCCTTGTCGGTCGATAATGTGGAGTCACATCATGGCTGGATTAAAGACATCAATGAAACTCAGAACACTACGGTGAATTTCCCGATCATTGCCGATCAGGATCGCAAAGTTTCTGAGCTGTATGACTTTATTCATCCGAATGCCAGCGAAACGCTAACAGTTCGTTCTTTAGTGATCATTGATCCCAACAAAAAAGTCCGTTTGATTATTACTTATCCTGCATCGACGGGTCGTAATTTCCATGAAATCTTGCGTGTGGTGGATTCACTGCAACTCACCGATAGCCATAAAGTGGCAACGCCTGCGAACTGGCAACATGGCGATGATGTGGTGATTGTTCCTTCACTGAAAGACGAGGAAGAAATCAAGCAACGTTTTCCAAAAGGTTATACCGCGGTTAAACCTTACCTGCGCTTAACGCCACATCCTGAGCAAAATTAAAAGGACTCCTTTTTAATTTTGCGCAAGACAAGCGAAGCGCGTAGCACAGGATAAGATGGAGCTCGTAGTAAAGAATAAGAGAAACTCTATTTTCCAGATTTTATGTTTTATAGAATACGACATTGACGTGCCACGGATTCGATTTGTTGATACAGCCTGTCTTCGGATAGGCTTTTTTATATTCAAAATCCCATATCCACTTTAAACTTGAAATAACAAAAACAACATCTATGCTCTGTATGGAAATCTGCATATTTCTAATCCTGATGAGCTGCCTCCTGACAGGTTGCATGACTACGCCCGCCCTACCTGAACCTCAACGTCCTCAACATTGGGGACAGCCCATTCATCAGGATCATAATTTTCATCAAATCAGCAATTTTGTCTATCGTAGTGAGCAGCCTTCAACTGAACTCATTCCTTTATTAAAACAGCATAAGATCGATGTGGTTATTAATTTACGTTCACGGGATAAAGACAGCTTTCTTTTGAGCAATGAAAAATTTCAGCTGCATCATGTACCCATACATACCTGGGCAATTGATCGGGAAGATTTATTGAAAATTATGCTACTGATTCAGCAAGCACAACAAAATCATCAAAAGGTGCTCCTGCATTGTTATCACGGCTCAGACCGAACCGGTGCCAGTGTCGCCATGTACCGGATTATTTTTGAACATTGGCCGATTGAGCAGGCACTACAGGAAATGAAACATGGCGGTTATGGCTTTCATGCCATTTGGCGCAATATTGACAATCTATTCACCCCTGAAAATGTAAAATGGATTCGCGAGCAACTCACGAATCCATTTACAGAAACTTTGGTTAATACAAAGAATTAACGCTTATCCAGCGGCACCCAGTCATTCACCCAAGCTGATTTCATATTCAGGCTGGCATCAGACGCAATTTTCTTACGAAGTGCATCTGCAGTCTCACGGTCTTTGGACGGCCCCACCATGATGCGTACACCTTTAGAAGTTGAGCTTTTGGTGACCTTATAACCTTTGGCACGCAGTTTGGCTGCTACAGCATCCGCATTGGCTTCATTCGCTGCCAGTGCCACCTGCACCATCCATTGCTTGTCCTCTTCACCTTCCAGTAACTTACGCGCCTGCTCAGCTTCTGCTTTCTTCTTGGCTTCTTCGGCTGTAGCCTTTTTCTTGGCTTCTTCAGCTTTACGTTTTTCCTCGGCAGCTTTACGTTCAGCTTCTTTCTTTTCAGCCGCTTTACGCTCTTCCTCGGTTTTACGTTTTGCTTCAGCCGCCTTACGTTCTGCTTCGGCTTTTTGCTGTTGCTCTAACTTGCGTTTTTCTTCAGCGGCTTTACTTTCAGCAGCTTTACGCTCTGCTTCTTTCTTGGCTGCGTCAGTAGAACTATTGGCTTTTTGTTGTACCAGCTGCTGCTGGGCTAACTTTTTTTCTTGCACCGCTTTTTCTTCAGCCAGACGTTTCTGCTTGGCCTGTTCATCTTCCACCAGTTCTGGTGGAATATTATCGGAACTTTGCTGTCCCAGGCGGTGTGCATTCAGGGCAGCATATTCTTCAGCTGCTTTACGCGCAGCATCTGCTTCAGCCTGCTGTTGCATCGCTAAAAATTCGGCCGCACGCGCCTCCTGTTCTGCAACCGATTTTTCCCGGTCACGACGTTGCTGTTCAAGTAAACGCTTTTCTGTTTCCACATCGACCGTCAAAGAACCGAGCGAATGATTGCCTGTCTCTTTATTTTCAACTTCCGCAGCCTGTGCCGGATTTTGCTGACGGTCCTGATTGATTTCATCTTGGCCTTTCAGGAGTAATGCTGCCAATAAAACACCACCACCGAGTAAAACAACACCGCCCATCCAGCGCTGTTTGTTATTCATTGACATTCTTCCAAATACTCCCATACCGCTTCTAAGGTATGAAATGATCCACATACCAAAATCAGCTGATTATTATCTGTTTGATCCAGTGCTGATTTAAAAGCTAATTTTACATTGTCAAATTGTTCTACCGCCTCACCGTTTAAAGCATCAGCCAAAACTGTGACGTCTGCCGCACGTGGAACGGATAATGGTGCAATTTTCCACAATTGCACCGTGTCTTTCAATAACTTGACGACAGAATTTATATCTTTATCTGCCAGCATTGAAAATACACAAATGACTTCATTATATTTTTGATTGTAATTTAAATAATCTCGTAATTGTTTCAGTAGAAATTCGACCCCATGCGGGTTGTGTCCTGCATCAAAAATCACGGTTTTATTCTGGATTTGACGGATTTCAAACCGTCCCGGCAATTTTGCCGTTTGAATGCCTTGTGCAATTGCCTGCTGGCTGACGTTTAATCCGCTCAGCAGAATGGCGGCCACGGCGGTAGAAATATTATCCAGTGCCAGCGAACCTGTTGGGAGTTTTAAGGTCGTACCCGATGAAGCAAAAGCCCAGCTTTGGCCATCTTCAAAGGCTTTATAGAAATAATCACGGTTGATTGCATACAAAGATGCATTACATTCTTGAGCTTTATTTAGAATGGCTTGCGGGATCTGTTGCTGTCCACCAAACACGACTGGAATATCCGGGCGAATAATTCCGGCCTTTTCAAAAGCAATTTTCTCGATGGTGTCACCAAGCCAGTCAGTATGATCCAGACCAATATTGGTAATCACCGCCACATCCGGATTGACCACATTGACCACATCCAGACGGCCGCCTAAGCCAACTTCCAGCACCCAGACATCACAGCATTGATCTTTAAAAATCACAAAAGCAGCCAGTGTCGTGGCTTCAAAGAAAGACAGGCTCAAACCGCATTCGCGACGAGCCTGATCGACCTGAACAAAAGCATCAATCAGCAACTGATCTTCCACTTCAATGCCGCGCAATTTAACACGCTCATTGAAACGGTACACGTGGGGGGATTGATATAGCCCGACCTTGAAGCCTTGCGCATTCAGGATCGCGGCCAGCGTGGTGGTGGTCGAACCCTTACCATTGGTTCCTGCCACCGTCAGCACTTTGGCCTCTGGAGATGTCACGCCCAGCTTTTCAGCTACAGGAATAACCCGTTCCAGACCTAAATCAATACCCGTAACGTGAACATGACTCCAATAATCGAGCCATGTATTTAAAGAATCTGTTGCTAAGGGTGCTGTGTTCAATGCAAATTCATCAACTTCGTAACGATACGATAAACTGTATCACGTAATGCATGACGGTGAACAATCTGATCGATTACCCCATGATCAAGCAAATATTCCGCGCGCTGGAACGGTTCTTCCAGTTTTTCACGTACAGTCTGTTCGATCACACGTTTACCGGCAAAGCCAATCATCGCTTTCGGTTCAGCAATATGTACATCACCCAGCATTGCCAATGATGCGGTCACACCGCCGTACACTGGATGAGTCAATACCACTACATAAGGCAGACCTGCTTCTTTTAAACGCTGGATCGCAGCCGAAGTACGCGCCATTTGCATCAGGGACAACATGCCTTCCTGCATACGAGCACCACCCGAAGCAGCAAAACAGATCAAAGGTTGACGAGCTTCAATCGCATGTTCTGCAGCCTGAACAAAGCGGTCACCGACCACTGTGCCCATAGAACCGCCCATGAAGTCGAACTCAAACGCACAGGCAATCATCGGTACGCCTTTCAGCAAACCTTGAATTACTACCAATGCTTCGGTTTCACCAGTTTTCTTTTGTGCTTCCGCCATACGGTCTGGATAGGCTTTACTATCGACAAATTTCAGCGGATCTTTGGCTATAAATTCCTGACCCAATTCTGTTTGTACCTGATCAAAGAACCAGTTCAAACGCTCACGGGCTTTCATACGCAAATGCTCATCACATTGCGGACAGACATAGGCATTGAATGACATGGCAGTACGGGTCACCAATGCATGACATTCAGGGCACTCAATCGTGGGCTCGGTAAATGTCGCTTTATATGCCGTTTGCTCATCGGGTACCTGAATGCCCGGAACAGTACGCTCCGTCCATGGGGTCGATGGGCTCAGAATTTTGCCTGATTTCACTTGTTGACTCATACTAACTCATCGAGCGCTGCTCGAAGCTCCTTGACTTTATTCACCGTCGCAATAACGGCTTGTTCTGGTGCGAGCGTTGCAAACTGCTTTACAAACGCACTACCCACAATAACTGCATCGGCAGCAACACCCATCGCTTTCGCAGATGCAGCATCACTGATACCGAAACCTACGCCTACAGGAACATCAGTCACAGCTTTAATCTTTTGAATGCGTGCAGCGGCTTCAGAGACATCTAAAGTTGCTGCACCGGTCACGCCCTTCAGTGACACATAGTAAATAAAGCCGCTGGCCTGTTTCGCTACGTGTTGAATACGTGCATCGGTTGAAGTTGGTGCAAGCAGGAAAATCTGATCCATATCATATTTTTCCAGTACTTCACCCAGACCTTGTGCTTCTTCTGGTGGCAAGTCCACCAGCAGTACACCATCTACTCCACATTCATAGGCATAAGCCACAAACTTTTCATAGCCAATCACTTCAACCGGATTCAGATAACCCATCAGTACCACTGGTGTTTCGCGGTCTTTCAAGCGAAATTCTTTCACCATATGCAGTGCATCCAGTGTATTGGTTCCACCTGCCAAAGCACGTTCAGCAGCTAGCGCAATCACTGGCCCATCTGCCATCGGGTCTGAGAAAGGAAGTCCCAGCTCAATCACGTCGACACCCGCTTCCACCATCTCATGCAGCAAAGGCACTGTGACTTCTGGATGCGGATCACCCGCCATGACATAAGAAACTAAAGCTTTACGCTGTTGAGATTTAAGTTGTCCAAATCGTGTGGCTAAACGTGACATAGGGTGGTATTTTCCTTAACGTGTTTCAAACTTGAGGCATTGACTATGTAGAAATACAAGACATCGCATTGTAACGCTATTTTTTGTCCAATGAACAGTCTGCGATACCGACCTCGAGTACTTCATTTCCTGTGCGAAGATTTCAAAACAATTCGGAAGGGTCTATTTACGATTATTTTGATTTTTTTCACAATGATCAAAGATGCCTAATTTTGCTATTACCTAAAATCCTGAATATTTAGATAAACTTATTTTTATCATATAAAAATTAATAAAAATGCAGATGTTAGCGCATTCATTTAAAGTTTTCTGAAATAGCAAAACCTGCTTTATACTAGTCCTATTCTCTTACTTTTTTATCTCCTATGCAGACTGATTCTGAGGCTACAGTGCAGGCACGCGCCATTGCACTGCTGCCGCTTATTGTATTTTTAACCATATTTTTGGGTAGCGGGATCTATCATTCCCTGATCGGAACCGAGTTCGCGTTCTATCAGGTGAAAGCACCTGTGGCTGCCCTGCCTGCGATTATCTTGGCTGCATTAGTGTATCGCGGCAAACTCAACCAGGGCATTGAGGAATTCATCAGAGGTGCCAGTCATCCGAACTTAATCCTGATGTTTATGGTGTTTATGCTGGCCGGTGCCTTTGCCAGCGTCAGTAGTGCCATTGGCAGTGTGGATGCCACTGTGCAGATGGGCTTGTCGGTGATTCCACCCACATTTATTCTGCCGATGCTGTTTGTGATCTCGGCCTTTATTGCCACGGCGATGGGTACCTCGATGGGCACCATTGCCGCCTGTGCACCGATTGCTTTTGGCTTTGCACAAGTGACCGAGATTCCGGTGGTCTATGCGATTGGTGCGGTCGTCGGTGGTGCCATGTTCGGTGATAACCTGTCCATGATTTCAGACACCACCATTGCGGCGACCACCAGCCAACGCGTACAACTGCGTGACAAGTTCAGAGTCAATATCTGGATTGCAGTTCCAGCCTCAATCATCACTATTTTAATTTACGTGTTAAGTACCGGCAGTAGCAACACATTGGAATACAAGGATTTTAACTGGCTTCTGGTCTTACCTTATATCGCCGTATTTATTTTGGCCTTTAGCCGTTTACACGTTCTGGCTGTACTGACCATTGGCGTACTACTTTCCGGCTTGTTTGGCCTATTTGCCACAGCTGAATTCGATCTGCTCAAACTGAATACTTCAATTTACGATGGCTTTGTCGGCATGTTTGAAGTGGCGTTATTGTCGATGTTTCTGGGTGGCCTGTCGGCGATCATGCAGCGTGAAGGCGGTTTACGCTGGCTGATCGAGCGTATTTATAGCCTGACCCGTCTGTTTAAAGTTGGGAAGCAACGTGCTGGCGAAATCGGGATTAGTTTTTTGGTGGTGTTTTCGAATATCTTTGTGGCCAATAATACCGTGGCGATTATTCTGTCTGGTGATATGGCACGTGAAGTTGCCAAAGAATACGGCGTAGATCCTAAGCGTTCTGCGGCACTGATGGATATTTTCTCCTGTGTGGTACAAGGGTTGATTCCCTATGGCGCACAGTTACTACTGGCCTGTTCCATTGCAAAAATCTCACCGGTTGAACTGATTGGTGGTGTGTACTATTGCTGGATTCTGGCCATTTTTGCGATTGCGGCGATTGCGTTTAGATTCCCTCAAATCAAAGCCAACGCTTAACCTCACCATTTTCTTCAAATAAAAAAGCGACCGATACGGGTCGCTTTTTTTAGCTGCGCTGTTTGTGTAACTGCTTTCTGCGCTCTAATAATGTCTGTCCGGTGGCTGCCTTGTAGGCCCGTGCCAATGCCGACTGGTCAGAATAATCCAGCTGCTCGGCGATTTCGGTCAGACCTAATCCCTTCTGCAACAACAGCTCGCAACGTTTGATCCGCTGCTGTTCCAGCAGTTTTTTAAATGAAGTGCCATGGGTACTAAATAAGCGTTGCAAACTCCGTGTCGACATCAATAACTGCTGAGCAAGTTGTTCAACTTTAATCGCCTGATGCTGGGTTCGCAGCTGTTCAGCAATCATTTGCTGCGCCTGTTCCAAATGATTCTCAAGGGGCGGCTTGGCGGCAATCGCCTGTTCTGCCTGATGCACCAGCAACTGCAACAGCATCGGATCTGCCTGCTCAGACCGATGTGCCAGTCCTTGTAGATCCAGTTCTATGCCATAGTAGGCTTGGGAAAATCTCACCTCGCTGGCGAAAAACTTTTGATAATGCATTTGTCCCCTATCGGGCGCATGGGCAAAGCGTACACAACGGACTAACAGTTGATGATCCTGTAAAATGACACGTCCCAACTGTACCATCGCGGCCATGGTCAGTTCATTGAGCAGATTATATTTTTCATCCAGATAGGCCCAAAATAATTCAAGACTGTGTTCACGCTGCTTCAATTGCAAAGGTACAAACTCACTGCCATCAATCACCAGTCGTTGAAAGCGAATGATATGCCGGATCATTTCCGCAACGCTGTTGCTTCGCGAAGCCATATAGCCGAGCACGCCAAAATGTTCTGGACGAATAACCTGCACAATCTCGAAAATTAGTTGTGGACAGTTTAAATGTTGCCGGGTTCTTAACAGAAGCTGATTTAATAATTCCAGCGGCACTTGCGTGGCAAAAGGCTGATCAATCAGGGGGACAAGCGCTTCATGTACATCTTGCAGAAAGTCAGCTTCCAAAGGCTCAATTTGCAGACTGCGCAGATAAGTCGCCCAAAGCTGAATATAACCATTGGATATTTTAATTTCTTGCATGCGCGCTTCCCGCTGCCTGCTTTAGTCTAAGCAGTTTTATTTTCATTTGGCATAAAATGTATAAAAATTGGCAAGCACTGTCAAAACAATTACGGCATTCCCCGACATACTGTCAGCATCGTCACAAAAAAGAACTTCTAAGATGAATGCAGTATTAAAATCTTCAATAAAGCCCGTGGTCCGGACCCAGCTTGATTTTAAACTGGATGAAATTCCGCGCTACTGGTTTGGCGGCGATCCCTTTCTGACCCGCATGTTCGATGCCTTGAGCCTGACCTTTCCAGATGGCGAGCGTTATTTTATTCAAAGTGTGCGCCTGTTCCGCGATCAGATCACAGACCTGGAACTGCAACAACGTGTGGCAGATTTTATTCGTCAGGAAGCACAGCATGGCATTGCCCATGAAAAAATGAACCAGCTGATGCGTGAACAAGGCATGCCCGTCGATGATTTTATCGAACGTTTGAATAATATGTTCGCTTATGACCTCAAACATCGTTCAGCACAGTTCAATATTGCCACGACGGCAGCGGCAGAACACTTGACCGCGCTGATGGCTGAAACTTTTTACGGTCAGAAATCCACCTTAAAAGACGGGCATCCTCATATACGTGCCATGTTTGCCTGGCATGCGATTGAAGAAATGGAGCATCGTGATGTGGCTTTTGACGTGATGAAAGATGTCGCGAAAACACCTGAATGGATGCGCAAAATGACCCTGCTCAGCACGACATTTTTGATGTTTAGTTATACCGTCTATCGCGCCAATGTCATGCTGAAACATGATGGCTTCAGTGTCTTGGAGCGTTTGCAAATGAACCTGAAAGGACTGCCTTGGTTGTTTGGCCGTAACGGCACCTTGACCCGTATGGGCCCACAATATCGGGACTGGTTTAAAAAAGACTTCCATCCCAGCCAGCATCCTGTGATTGCGCAATACGATGTCTGGGTAAAGACTTTAGCCGAAACCAATGATCCAATTCAGGCCGGTGAAGCCTTCTGGCAGGCCGCCAAAGATTAAGCTCAAATCAAAAGAGCCTTCAAAATTGAAGGCTTTTAAATGACCCAAGATGATTTACCACTTGGCATAATGCTGTTCAAGCAAGGCATATTCATTCAGTAAAATAATTTCCTGATCATCTTGCTGAATCGTTCCGGAAACCTTGGCTTGCCACTGACTAAACTGGCTCCCGACCAGACGCAGGTTCAGATTTTCATAACGGCGCCAGCCTGTACTCACTATCAGATTCAGTTTTTCATCCAGCGACTGAATCGTCCATTGGTTTTCCGATTCCTGTTGAAACAGCACATCGGCCAGTGGATAAATTTTTCCATTGACCCATAGACAGTTCTCGTTGCCAAAACTTTCATTCACGCCCGAAGCCAGATTAAGCCCGATCCGGTTCTGGTTCACATCCCAGAAATTACAGGACAACCAGAACCAGGCGGTTTCCGGGCGTAAAAAGCCACAGGTATCATCTAGAGAAGCAAAGCTGCGTTCATTAAACTGGATGGTTTCACCCTGCTTGTTAATAAAAAAACCTTCACAGCCCAAAGTAGTTAATTTCTGAGTATAGGTCCAGCCGTTGATGCCAGTTGGACTGCACATACTCAGTGGATCGGTACCTGCACAGAAAATCCGGGCACTAAGTTTAATCTCGCCATATTTGCTGACATTGATATAACGCACGCCGTTGGCATGCTGGATATCGATCTGAAAAGGTGAATTATGGAAATAACTATGATTAAACAGTGGCTGTTCATCCAGCACAGTGTTGCGTGACAGGAAATTAATCGCATTCCATTCCAACACTTCATTGCGCATATGGTTATAGACATAGACAAAACCATGCCCTGCCCATGCAATATCGGCAATTGCCAGTCCAATCGTATAATGCTCATGCTGAATACTACAGAATTTGAATTTTTTATATTTTAGATGCTTGCGCCAGCCTGACAGCACATGACCATAAGGATTTTTGTATTGATATGCCTGATAGTCAATACTTTTTGGAAGCTCCTTAAAACGTCCATAACGCGGTTGTCCATTTGCCTGAATTAAATCCATTTAAGACATTCCATCTCAGTCAAAACTGTTTTTCCTTGGCAGTATTATGCCAATTATTAAATTTTGATAAAGAGGTTTTTTAAACCGCTTATCGAATCATCAAGCCGGGCACAGGTTTAATTCAATCGCAAACTGCTTTAAATCGTGAGATAAGTATTTTCCCAGCGATTGCCGCTAAAACTACCCTCTAGCAGTTGTACGTAGTGGCCATAAACCTGATCGATGGCAATACAGTCATCTACATCCAGCACGCGGTCGGTATGCTGTTTTTGCCAGTGCCGGGCGAAGTAAGCTTTACCGCGCTGTTTAGCGACCATAGCATTCTGCGCAACCACCAACACATAACGATGTAACTCACCAAACTCACGTGGATCATAACCACCCAGATTAATCAGCCAAAGTTTTTCATCGGATTGCTGTGGCTGTGCATCAGTAAATTGCAGCACATAGGACTTGCCCTCGAACTCTAGCCCGTTGATTTGCGCCCAGGCATCAATATGCAAGCCTTTCTGTTCCGCAAACCAGGCATTTTTTAATTGCGGATAGGTATCTTCCAGACTCCCCCCCACAGCCAAAACCACATCATGAACTTCTGTATTGGCACGGGCATGACGACCACCGAGCATTACAATAAACAGGCTGGGCATTACATTTCCTTGTTAGTGTCAATCTTTAAGATCATTTCATTAATGCTTGCCAGTATAGCGCAAAGCTATTCCATGATGATGTAGCCATCTGCCAAGGACAAATTTGCATCATCAGCCTGACTGAATTTGCGCAAAACAGCATGAAGTCATTCGGTACCGATATACATCTCGAGGATCAGTTTAAGTCTATGTCGGACTCAAAAAACCATTTTCAGTGAATACAATTGGCTAGCGAATCATTTCCGATCATTTTCATCAGGATTTACAGCGATAGAGGATTATTTTTTTGTACAAAATACAAACACGACTAAACCGCACAAATCTGTACAAATTTTCGCCCAAATTTCAATCTAAAGGCATATTTCGTTGACTGAAATGCGCTGAAAGACGATACTCTCAATGTTTTTATTTAAGCAAATCGGTTCAAAGAGGCTGGGCCAAAAGTTCGGTCCTCAGAAACTCAATCCAACGCAAGGGGCTATATATGGCTGGTGGAAAGTCAACTATCATTTACACACTGACCGACGAGGCGCCATTACTGGCGACTTATTCTCTGCTGCCGATCATTGAGACCTTTACTAAGCCAGCTGGCGTTGAGATCGTCAAAAGTGACATCTCTGTAGCTGTGCGCGTGCTCTCCGAATTTACAGATTACCTAAGCGAAGAGCAAAAGGTGCCTGACACTCTAGCTGAGCTAGGTCGTCTTACACAAGATCCAGACACGAACATTATCAAACTCCCAAATATCAGTGCTTCTGTTGGCCAGCTAACAGCGTGTATCAAGGAACTTCAGTCTAAAGGCTATGCAATCCCTGACTATCCTGAAAACCCGATCACTGAAGAAGAAAAAGCAATCAAGGCACGTTATAGCAAATGTCTTGGTTCAGCAGTAAACCCTGTTCTACGTGAAGGTAACTCAGACCGTCGTGCGCCTGCTGCCGTTAAAAACTACGTGAAAAAACACCCGCACTCTATGAGCGAGTGGAAACAGTGGTCTCAAACTCACGTTTCACACATGGACGAAGGTGACTTCTACCACGGCGAAAAGTCAATGACTTTAGACCGCGCACGTGATGTGAAAATGGAATTGATCACCAAGTCTGGTGAAACCATTGTTCTTAAGCCAAAAGTTGCGCTTCAAGACGGCGAAATCATCGACTCAATGTTCATGAGCAAGAAAGCACTTTGCGACTTCTACGAGAAAGAACTTGAAGACTGTCGTGAAGCAGGCATTCTGTTCTCTTTACACGTTAAAGCAACCATGATGAAGGTGTCTCACCCAATCGTCTTTGGTCACTGTGTAAGAATCTACTACAAAGAAGCATTCGAAAAACATGGCAAGCTTTTTGATGAGCTTGGCATTAATGTCAATAACGGTATGGCCGGTCTTTACGAGAAAATCGAGACGCTTCCGACTTCTCAACGTGAAGAAATCATCCGTGACCTGCACGCTTGTCAAGAACACCGTCCAGCACTGGCGATGGTTGATTCAGCAAAAGGCATCACTAACTTCCACTCTCCTAACGACGTCATTGTAGATGCTTCTATGCCTGCCATGATCCGTGGTGGCGGTAAAATGTGGGGCGCTGATGGCAAACCTTACGACTGTAAAGCAGTTATGCCTGAATCTACATTCGCGCGTATTTACCAGGAAATGATCAATTTCTGTAAGTGGAATGGTAATTTTGATCCAAAAACCATGGGTACTGTACCGAACGTTGGTTTGATGGCACAAAAAGCTGAAGAATACGGTTCACATGACAAGACTTTCGAGATCTCTGAAGCCGGTGTTGCAAACATCGTTGATCTTGAAACTGGTGAAGTGTTGATGTCACAAAACGTGGAAGAAGGCGATATCTGGCGTATGTGTCAGGTAAAAGACGCACCGATCCGCGACTGGGTAAAACTTGCAGTTACTCGTGCACGCAACTCTGGCATGCCGGCAATCTTCTGGCTTGACCCGTACCGTCCACACGAAAACGAACTGATCAAGAAAGTTGAAAAATACCTGAAAGATCATGACACCACTGGTCTTGACATCCAGATCATGTCACAAGTACGTGCAATGCGTTATACGCTTGAACGTGTTGCTCGCGGTCTAGATACTATTTCTGTAACAGGTAACATCCTGCGTGACTACCTGACTGACTTGTTCCCGATCATGGAATTGGGTACATCTGCGAAAATGTTGTCAATCGTGCCATTAATGGCAGGTGGTGGCATGTACGAAACAGGTGCAGGCGGTTCTGCTCCTAAGCACGTACAGCAGTTAGTTGAAGAAAACCACTTACGTTGGGATTCACTCGGTGAATTCATGGCGTTGGCGGTATCTTTAGAAGAAATGGGTATTAAAGAAGGCAATGACGACATCAAGTTACTTGCTAAAACTTTAGACCAAGCGACTGGTAAATTGCTAGATAACGACAAGTCTCCTTCTCGTCGTACTGGCGAATTGGACAACCGTGGTAGCCATTTCTACCTGGCGAAATTCTGGGCTGAAGAACTTGCTGCTCAAGACGAAAATGCTGAATTGAAAGCGAAATTTGCACCACTTGCAAAAACTTTAGCTGAAAATGAAGAGAAAATCGTTGCTGAGCTTGCAGAAGTTCAAGGCAAATCAGTAGACATCGGCGGTTACTACGCAGTTGATCAAGAAAAAGTAAATGCAGTGATGCGTCCAAGTGCAACGTTGAATGCTGCTCTTGCTTCTATGTAATGAGTTAAAAAATCGATTTAACCTTAGGTTAAATTGATTAAAAAAACCGGCGTCTAGGCGCCGGTTTTTTTATATCTGATTCATGCATCGTAATCACTGAAGTAATCCATTTTTTAAGCAGTTCTATGCAGTGTTATTTTCACAAGCTATCTTTTAAATCAAGAAGATAATTTTGAAGAGCAGATAAAAAGAAACAGGTTATTATTTTTCAGACAATAAAAAACCCCAAGACTGAATGTGCTTGGGGTTTTTTAGAATTTTGGTCCCGAGGGTCGGACTCGAACCGACACGTCATCTCTGACAGCGGATTTTGAGTCCGCCGCGTCTACCAATTTCACCACCTCGGGAGTGGATGAAAGGTATAATACGCGATTTCTCAGCACTGTCAACGCAGAATATTTTCATTTGTTTATTTTTAAAACAAATCGCATTTTTTCGTTTTAAAATCGAGCAATTCCCGCCATAAAAAAGAAAAAAGTTTATACTAGCCGCAGTTTTTTTAGCGTAAATCATCATGCAACTTTCTGATTTTAATTTTGATCTCCCCGATGAGCTGATTGCTCGCTACCCACTGGAAACACGCAGTGCCTCTCGCCTGTTGCACCTCGATGCCCAAGGTCAATATCATGACCATCAATTTACCGATATTCTGGATTTACTTGAAGACGGCGACTTGTTGGTATTAAACGACACCAAAGTCATGAAGGCCCGTTTAAAAGGTAAACGTGCTTCAGGCGGTGCGGTAGAAGTGCTGGTTGAGCGTATGCAAGATCGCTTTATTGCCTATTGTCATATTAAGGCCAGCAACACTCCGAAAGCCGGTGCAGAACTTTTTATTGGCCCGGATGCAGTGAAAGTGACCGTACAAGGCCGTCATGAAAATCTGTTTATTGTAGAATTTTCACAACCAATTCTCGATGTGCTGGATCAATACGGCGCCTTGCCGATTCCTCCTTATTTCAACCGTGAAGCGGAAGAGATTGATACTGAACGTTATCAAACCGTGTTTAATGACCCAACCAAACTGGCCAGCGTTGCAGCACCTACTGCCAGCCTGCATTTTGATGCCGATCTGTTGGCAAAATTGGAAGCCAAAGGGATTCAAAAAACTTTTGTGACCCTACATGTTGGTGCAGGTACTTTCCTGCCAGTGCGTACCGATGATATTCAAAATCACATCATGCACAGCGAATGGTGCGACGTCCCTGAAACTGCGGTCGAGATGATTCGTCAGACTAAAGCCCGCGGTAATAAAGTCATTTCTGTAGGCACGACTGCCACCCGTGCAGTCGAAAGTGCAGCACAAGCACATAACGGTGAACTGGCAGCCTGGACAGGTGATACCCAGATTTTCATCTATCCGGGTTATCAGTTTAAAGTGGTCGATCGTTTGATCACTAACTTCCATTTACCAGAATCGACCCTGTTAATGCTTGTGTCTGCCTTGTCCAATCGTGACAATATTCTCAATGCTTATAAGCATGCAGTAGACAGCCAGTATCGCTTCTTCAGTTATGGCGATGCCATGCTGATTGATCAGGCGAAATAAGCGAGAACCATTGCCCATGCCGATCGAGTCTGTACAACAGTCCATTCATATTCGCCGCAAGAAAAATGCAGTGGTGTTTCAAAATATCGCTCGGCTTTGGGATCTGGGTCAACAGGCCAAAACGCATCAGCAATTGCTGGATGGGCTGCATCCCTGGAATGGCCCGATTACGCTCAAGTTTGAAAATAACCTGCCGCTTGCGCTTGCCGGAATTGGGCTTTTTCTGATTGGCAGCATTTTTATTGCTCCGGGAAATATCTGGATTCAGAGCAGTGTTTTTCTCGGCTGTCTCTGCATCTTTTGGGCCTATATTTGCTATGAACAGCAGCAGCCATTAGAGGAAGTCATTGCTTTTCTGGAAGAACAGGCATTGGCCAAGAAATATCAGCTTGCCTTTCAAAAACAGCCACAGCATATTTCCATGCCTCTTAATCCCCTGCACTTTATCCGGCATTTAAAACAATTATTTCCAGTATTCAATCAAGGTTCGTTGAGTAATGAAATTCAACGTTATGCCAGCACGGTTTGGGAAGACGAAAACGGCCAGCAACATCAGGTGCTACTGTTCCAATACCACTATATTGATGAAGTACAGGCCCGAAATAAGGAAGGTCAGCCAGTCAAACTGATGCAGGTCCATAAAGACCTGTGGGGCGTGTTTGTGTTTGATATCCAGATTCAGGGACTGGCCGTTACGACTTCCAGAAAGAAATTTTATTATCCTTATAGCCATCCCTGGCACAGCAGCGATATTCGCACCAACCAGAGATTAAGCTTTTATGGCAGTGATCCGCTGCAAACTGCCAAATTACTCAGTCCGGGTTTTGTGCTGCGACTGGCCGACTTTTTTGAACAGCGTCAGGGTGATTTACTGTTTCACCCGGAAAATAAGATGCTGTGTTATCTGGGGCCACATGATTTATTTCAGGTATCGGGCAAGCAGCAGAATATTAGCGATATTTCCACATTGCGCGGTCATCTGAGAACGTTTAAATTAAAACAGCTCGAAAACTTACAACATGATCTGCTGCAGTTTTTAAAATAAATTTTTCGCATCATTTTTAAAATATAGATATAGCTTGGGGAGATCTCGGATGGGATTTTTGATTTTATGTTTGGTCATTGTGGCACTGATTGTCGCGATTATCATGATCCGCAACAGTATTGTCCGTCATCATAACGCCACGATTCGCGCCTGGTCGGATGTCGCCAGTTATGAACGGCAAAAACTGAAAATTCTGGATGGGCTGCAACCGCTGGTCGAGCAATACTCGAGTTTTGAAAAAGGCACGCTAGAAAAAGTCACCGAACTGCGTCAGAACATCATGAACCTGAATATCAAGGATGCCGATATTGGACAATTACAACGCATTGAAAGTCTGAACAAACAGTTAATGCATAGCCTGAATGTCGTGATTGAAAATTATCCGGAACTGAAAGCCAATGACATCTATCTGAAAATGATGGCTGAAATTGAAGAACAGAATGAAAATGTCGGTGCGGCGATTACCATTTATAATCGCAATGTCGAGCTGTTTAACAACCAGATCCAGATTTTTCCGCACAACATCATTAATAATATGTTACTCAGAAAAAAAGTGGTACGTCCATTCCGTGATCAAAGCGTGACACAGAATTTTGATTACCGTCCGAACTTTCACTGAGTGAACAGCAAGATCTGATAAAATTTTGCATCCTTGGCGCATTAACTTATTATAAAAATAGCCAAGGATGCGGCTGTACCTATCTAAAACTTATAATATAAAGAATAAAAATTATGCTGGATTATTTAGAGCACTTGCAACAGACGCTGGTCGAGGAATTTTATCGGTTATACGACCATTATCAGGATGATCAAATCTATGCCTGTAGTCTGGTCTTTGACGAATTTTTACTGCTGGATGATCTGGCCATTTCGACTGAACGCAGTATTTTTAAAGATCCGGAATATCTTCAGCAATATCTGGCGGAACAGGATCGCTGGAATGTCCGGAAATGGCGTTATCGGGCACATGCTTTGCCCCACTCTGGACTCATTCCCTTTAAAACCTTGCTGGCCGATTATTTTAAAACCCAGCACAGCTTTGGCCATCCGGTATTGGCACAGCAAAAACAGCTGCACGCGACGCATCTGGATTTATTGCTGGAGAGTTTTAAACAGGCCAAACATCGTCTTTCTGAGGCCTATGGTCTGGATCTGGATAGCATCCTGTTTTTCATGAGCCTGCCGACCCAAGTCGAATTTGAATGCCAATCTGCGCAGACCCTGAAGCCTGAGCATATTCATTTACAGAAATTTCTGGCATCCAGACAAACTACTCATTTACCTGCCATGCAGAAACGCTTGAAACTCTCGCAAAACGACAAGGATATTCTGATTGATCTGGAGCAGATGCTGGTAATGGAGCCTTATGACTATCTGCAAGTGGCGCAAGATGCCTATTTGCTGACCTTGGAATCCTACTTTGTCGATAGCAATATTTATATCCAGAAACTGATCCAGCATATCGCTGCAATGGCCTCCGAGCCGGATGGCAGCTGCGCCCTTAGCCGGGAAGATATCCAGCAGCGCTTGCAGCAGTTTTCTCCACATCCGCCAATATCTCCGGATGTTCCCTAGCTTCAGCGATAAATAAAATTACAGAGCGAATGCTCTACAATGCTGGCGTTTAGTGTAAGAATCAAGGAAAATAGCGCCCTTTAGCTATAACAATCAGCGAACTGTTTTTTCGCCTTGATGTGGAACTCCTATGAAGTTTGAAAAATTAGGTCAGTCGGGCCGTGCCCGTCGTGGTCGTTTAACGCTTGAACATGGTGTGGTTGAAACCCCGATGTTCATGCCTGTGGGTACGTATGGTACGGTCAAGGGCCTGTTGCCACGTGACATTAAAGAGATCAAATCTCAAGTCATTCTGGGCAATACTTTCCATTTGTATCTACGTCCAGGACTGGATGTAATTCGTGAACATGGCGGCCTGCACGGATTTATGAAATGGAATAGTCCCATTTTGACCGATTCAGGCGGCTTCCAGGTCTTCAGTCTGGGCGCAATGCGTAAAATTAAAGAAGAAGGTGTGACCTTCCGCTCGCCGATTGATGGTTCAAAAGTATTTTTATCTCCTGAAATTTCAATGGATATTCAGCACACGCTGAACTCTGACATTGTAATGATTTTTGATGAATGTACCCCGTACCCTGCGACGCATGAAGAAGCGCAAAAATCGTTGCAACTTTCTTTACGCTGGGCCAAACGCTGTAAAACCCAGCATCATGACGTGCTGAAAAACCGTAATGCGCTGTTCGGTATTATTCAAGGCGGCATGTATGAAGATTTACGTGATGAATCTTTAAAAGGCCTGCTAGAAATCGACTTTGATGGTTATGCGATTGGCGGCCTGTCCGTTGGTGAGCCAAAAGAGGAAATGATCAAGGTACTGGATTATCTTCCAGAAAAAATGCCTGCAGACAAACCGCGTTATTTGATGGGTGTCGGCAAGCCTGAAGATATTGTGGAAGCGGTACGTCGTGGTGTGGATATGTTTGACTGCGTGATGCCAACCCGAAATGCACGTAACGGTCACTATTTTGTGACAGACGGCTTGGTGCGGATCCGTAATAGTAAATATCGTCATGACCAGAGTCCACTCGATCCGCATTGCGACTGCTATACCTGCCAGAACTTTACCCGTGCCTATTTATTCCATCTTGAGAAATGTGGAGAAATGCTCGGCTCTATGCTCGGTACAATTCATAATCTGCGCTATTACCTGCGTTTGACTGAAGCGATGCGTGATGCATTAGACAACGGTACATTTGACGAATTTGTTCATGACTTTTATGCCCGCCGTGGCCTGGAAGTGCCACCTTGTCCGCAAGATTAATCCATCAGTATTTGCGCTGAGGAAAAAGACAATGTAAATTGCAAGAATATGTCAATTTATTATCGAGTTGATCACCAGTTTTTTATTTTAGGAAAATGTAATGAGCCTTTTTATTTCGACTGCTCACGCTGCAGGTGAAGCTGCACAACAACCAAGCATGATGGCGAACCTTTTGATGATTGCTGTTTTTATTGCAATCTTCTATTTCTTGATCTGGCGTCCTCAATCTAAACGTGCCAAAGAACACCGTGCTTTGGTCGACAGCCTTGGCGTTGGCAGTGAAGTGGTATTTGCAGGCGGATTAATGGGCAAAATCACCAAGATTGAAGGTGACTTCGCAGTGGTTGAATTGAGCCGTGGTGTAGAAGTCAAAGTTCAACG
This sequence comes from Acinetobacter lwoffii, assembly GCF_024129855.1. GTDB lineage: Bacteria > Pseudomonadota > Gammaproteobacteria > Pseudomonadales > Moraxellaceae > Acinetobacter > Acinetobacter lwoffii_L. Next base: position 45,462 of record NZ_JAMXXC010000016.1, on the reverse strand, counting down.
TGCAAGTGTGATTTCAGTCCTCCCTGAAGGCACTTTAAATAACCTTTAATCAAAAATAGTCGTGCCCTCGCACGACTTTTTCATTTTAAGAAGAAAACGAATGCGTTACCCAGCATGGAAATATGTACTGATCCTGGTTGTCCTGGTGATCAGTACCTTATATGCCCTGCCAAGTTTGTATCCAGATGAACCTGCTGTACAGATTTCGGGTGCCAAAGCCGGTACTCAAATTGATGCAAGCATCGTACAAAAAGCAGAGCAAATTTTAAGAACTGAAAATATTGCCACCCATGACAATAGCTTTGGCAACAATGCAGCTTTATTACGTGTAGATTCAAGTGAATCGCAGCTTAAAGCTAAAGAGGCTTTACGTCGTGGTTTAGGTGATGATTACGTGGTTGCATTGAACCTTGCCCCGACCACCCCAGAATGGCTGCAAAAAATTGGTGCCAAACCAATGAAGCTCGGCCTGGATTTACGTGGTGGTGTTCACTTCTTGCTTGAAGTGGATATGGACAAGGCCATTTCCCAGCGTATGGAAACCTCTGCGACGGATCTACGTCGTCAGTTGCGTGATAACAACCTGAAATTTAATAGCCTGAATTTAAGCAACAACACCATTGTAATGCAGTTTGCCAACAATGATGACCGTTCTGCAACGATGGACTTCTTGCGCCGTAATGGCAACGAGTTTACCCAGCAGGCTGTTGCGACCGAGACTGGTTCGACTTTACGTTTGAACTATACCGATGTGCGTAAGCAAGAAATTGAATCTTATGCAGTCAACCAGAACTTGACTACTTTACGTAACCGTATTAACGAGTTAGGTGTGGCAGAAGCACTGGTGCAAACCCAGGGCAGCAACCGTATTGTGGTTGAGCTTCCTGGTGTGCAGGATACCGCTGAAGCGAAACGTGTCTTAGGTCGTACCGCGAACCTCGAGTTCCGTCTGGTGTCTGACCTGAATGATCAATATATTGATCCATATACCGGTCAGGCAACGGGTGCATTGCCACCAGGCACAGAAGTCTTTGCTTATGAGTCACTGGACAGTGGTCGTCAGCTCCTCTTGAACCGTAACCGTATCTTAACCGGTGAACGTGTTCAGAATGCATCAAGTGGCTTTAGCCAAGACACAGGCGGTGCTGAAGTTAACATTACCTTGGACAGCGCAGGCGGCAAACTGATGTCGGATGCCACCCGTAATGCGGTGGGCAAACGTATGGCCGTCTTGTTCATCGAGAACAAGCAGCGCATTAATTATGTGGAAGACCCCGCGACCGGCACTCAGACTGAAGTTCGTACCCCGTATACTGAATCTGTAGTCATTAACGCTGCAACCATTCAGGCAGTACTGGGTTCTCAGTTCCGTATTACTGGCCTGGACTCGCCGCAAGAAGCTGCTGAACTTGCCTTGATGCTGCGTGCAGGTGCGTTGGCTGCGCCAATGTATTTTGTTGAAGAACGTGTAATTGGTCCAAGTCTGGGTCAAGAAAACATCGATAAAGGTGTACTTTCAACTCAGATCGGTTTCCTTCTGGTCGCCATCTGGATGGTGGTATTCTTCCGTCTGTTTGGTGTGATTGCCAACTTTGCCTTGGTCTTTAACCTGGCGATGATTCTGACAGTCATGTCTTGGATTGGCGCTTCCCTTACCCTTCCGGGTATTGCCGGTATCGTCATTACCATCGGTATGGCGGTCGATGCCAACGTACTGATCTGTGAACGAATACGGGAAGAAATGAAATGGGGAGCTTCGCCAAAACAGGCGATTGTGGCCGGTTATGATCGTGCCTATAACACCATTTTCGACTCGAACTTGACCACATTCCTGGTGGCGTTCATTCTGTTCGCGATTGGTACAGGTCCGATCAAAGGCTTTGCCGTAACCCTGATGATTGGTATTGTCTGCTCGATGTTTACTGCCATTACAGTAACGCGTGCCGTGGTACAGCTCATTTATGGCAAAAAACGTAACTTGAAAAAGTTGAGCATTTAAGGAGATCACTGATGACTGAAAATACTCAACTGAATCAAAAACAGTACGGTCGCCCGGAAGACGAACGCATTATTCCGTTTATGAAGATTGCGATGCCTGCGGCATTATTTTCAATCCTCTTAACCGTTGCGAGTATCTTCTTTATTGCCACCAAAGGCCTGAACCTCGGTTTAGACTTTACCGGTGGTGTGGCAGCCGAATTAAACTATACCAATCCGGTCAAACCTGAAGATGTCTCCAAGGCATTGAACCAGGCAGGCTTTAATGATGCTGTGGTTCAGACTTTAGGTTCTGAACGTGACCTGATGGTGCGTATGCCGGTTCAGGAAGATATCGAAGCTGAAGACCTGACCAAAGCTGTTACAGCCGCAGTTCAACTGCCAAATAATGCGGCAGAAGTACCGAAGGTTGATGTCGTCGGTGGACAGGTCGGTAATGAGCTCTATGTTCGTTCTGGCGGTGCTGTGGCACTTGCGCTCCTGCTGATGCTGGTCTATGTCACCATCCGCTTTGAGGTCAAGCTGGCTATGGGTGCAGTATTGTCACTGTTCCATGATATCGTCGTTACCCTCGGGATTTTTGCGATGATGCAGTGGCCATTTGACCTGACTGTACTTGCAGCACTCCTTGCAATCATCGGTTTCTCACTGAACGATAATATCGTGGTCTCTGACCGTATCCGTGAGAACTTCCGTAAGATTCGTGGTGCAGAACCGGTCGAAATCATTAACATTGCCCTGACTGAAACGCTGCGTCGTACCATTCATACCTCTATGACCTTATTGCTGGTGGTGCTTGCCATGATGCTGATGGGTGGTGATGGTCTGAAATGGTTCTCGATCGCGATGTTTGTTGGTGTCTTTGTCGGGACCTATTCGTCGATCTATATCGGTACAGCCTTTGCCTTGTGGCGTGGTCTAAACCGTCAGGACTTTATTGTTCAGGTGAAGCCAGAATTTGAAGACGAGAACCAGATTCCATAATCTGTTCTGTTTCATGTTCATCGTTCAGCCCGTCTTATGATGGGCTGAATTATTTCTTTTGTTTGAATATGTGGCAGTGGGAATAATCGAAATGACTGGATGGATTTTCTCAATATCAGTTTTCTGGAAAACCACCTTTCTGCTTTCATCCAGACTTTGAAATTCATAATGATCCTGAGTTTCACTGACCAGTTGCAAAATGAGCTGCAAGCCATTGAGCAGATACACACAGAGTATGCCTGCAGTGGATAACTCGGCCTGTTTGTCACAAACCAGCCACCAGCCCGGTTTTAAGCTGGGAAAATAATACCGCCCTGCTACCTGAATCGCATAATGCTGTGATTGCAGATGAAAAATATCCTGATTGAATGAGAGCGCTGAATCTATGGGAATAAGTGTGAATGCCTGCTGTTGTACCACCTGCATCTGAAATAGTCCACCTTGCTCTAGAGTCGGAGATAATTCAACTTTCAGCTCATCCGACTGATCTAGAATGAACACATCTAGACCCAGTTGTTGTTCCAGCTCCCTTGCTGCTTTTTCCCCGATTTGGCGTTTACTATTCAGCAATTGCGCAATATATGAGGCTGACAAGCCAAAATGCTCACAGATCTCTTTGCCAGTTTTAAATTGCTGCGTCTCGATCAGCAGATCAATCACCTTGGCCAGATTATTTCGTCTACGTTCAAATATTTCGGTGGCGCTCATCTTGGTTTGCTGGTCTATTTTTTATGCATGTGATTCAAATACCTTACAATAAAAAAGCCCGCAATTGAATTGCAGGCTTTTTAAACTTACATAAGGGAAATTAAGTACCCTGTACCAGACGGCGTGCGCTGATAATTCCCGGCTGCTGCTCTAGACGAGCCAAAAGCTTGGAAAGTTGTGCCAGACCTTTGACTTCAATCAACAGCTTCATATTGGCAATACCATCCGCTTCCGAAATGGTATTCACCTGACGGATATTGATCTGATCCGAGAAAATTACTTGCGTCAGATCTTTGAGCAAACCGCGTCGATCATAAGCTTCCACCACAATCTGCACACTTTGACCACGAGTCGGCTGCATTTCCCAGTCGGCTTCTACCGCACGTTCAGGCTCTTGGGTAATCATGCGCACATAGTCCGGACAAGCGACTTTATGAATGCTCACACCACGATTCAGAGTGATATAGCCAGCAATCGATTCACCATGCACCGGTTGGCAACATTGCGCGACATGTAGTTCCACGTTATCCAAACCATCGATCAGAATCCCGTGCGCTGACAGTGTATGACTGGCACGCGGGTTCAGGGCAGGTTTTAGCACCAGTTCAGGTTCGTCCTGATCCAGATGCATGTGACGATTCACCTGATTAATCAGGGCATGCAGGCTGATATCACCATTGACCAGATTGACCAGAATATCATCACCAGTTTTGACATTGAAGTGGTTGCAATAATCACTCAGATCAATCGATTTCGGATGAATTGCCAGACGTGACAATTCTTTGTTCAGTACTTCACGGCCGACTTCCAGGTTCTTGCTACGATCCTGCTGACGGAACCAGTGACGCAGCTTGTCCCGCGCACGGGCAGTCTTGATATAACCTAATGAATTGACCAACCAGTCCCGATTCGGTTCCCGGTCTTTTTTGGTCAAAATCTCGACCTGCTCACCTGTTTTCAGGGTATAAGTGAGTGGCACATAGCGCTGATTCACCCGTGCGGCATAGCACTTGTTCCCGACCTCGGTATGCACATGATAAGCAAAGTCGAGTACGGTCGAATCACGTGGTAGCTCTTTGATATCGCCATCACGACTAAACACATATATCTTTTCGAAGCCTTCAAAATCTTGAATATGCTCAAAATTCTCTATTTCATCTTCAGATTCTTTATGTGCACTGCTTTCATTACGTTCTTGATAATGCTCAAGTACCGCACGTAAGGAATGCAGACGATGGTTAAAGGAGCGATCTGTGGTTTTCGCGCCTTCTTTATAATTAAAGTGTGAACACACCCCAAGTTCAGCTTCGTCATGCATTGCATGAGTACGAATCTGCACTTCAAGTGACTTATTCTCGGCAATCACCGCAGTATGTAAAGAACGATAACCATTGGCTTTCGGATTGGTAATATAGTCATCAAACTGATGCGGAATATGGCGCCAGATCTGATGCACAATACCTAAAGTGTGATAACACTCCGGCACACTTTTCACCAGTACCCGTAAAGCACGAATATCATAGAGCTGGTCAAAGCTCAGGTTCTTGCTTTTCATTTTTCGATAAATCGAATAAATGTGTTTCACCCGGCCATTAATTTCAGCTTCGATACCATGCTCGGCCAATTCATTGCGTAATTTATCAATCACAAACTGAATATACTGTTCACGCTCCAGACGCTTTTCATTCAGTAAGGAAGCAATTTCTTTATAACGTTCCGGCGCAAGATAACGGAAAGCCAGATCTTCCAGCTCCCATTTCAACTGGGCAATACCCAAGCGGTGTGCCAGTGGCGAGTAAATGGTCAGAATTTCTCGGGCCACCCGTTCCTGACGCTCACGCGAGGAATTGGCCAGTTCACGCAAGGCATAGGTACGTTCGGCAAGCTTGACAAGAACAACACGTACATCTTCGGTGACCGAGATCAGCATTTTGTAAATGCCAGACAGATGTTCACGCTGGTTATTATTGAAATGATCTTCCAGGCGTTTATTTTTTTCGATCAGCTCAGACAGCTTACCCATGGCAAGCGTACCTTTGACCAGGCTATGCACCTGTTCGCCGAACTGTTCCAATACTTCACTGAGTGGCATGACGCCTTCACGAACAGCACGATACAACATGGCTGCGGACAAAGTATCTTCATCGACATGCAGATGCGCCAGAATATCCGCCATCTCAATACCAGTATAAAAGGTATTGGAGCGGTGCTGAACCGTACTTTGCAGCTCTCTTTCTAATGTTAAGTGGGCGACTTCTTCGAGCTGCGTTAAAGGTGCGCCATCTAATATGCCACGAACCCGATCCAACCATTCAGTCAGATCCTGGTGTGCTTGTTCGGCATGTTCTACAGTCGTCTCCTGTGACAACTCATTGAGTCGTCCAGGGAGTTGCTCACGTACTGTGACCATACCCGTCTCCTACTTTTAAAAACATCATTTCTTTAATCGTTTATTTGATTTTCTTTTTCGAACAATGCGATTGATTCAACATGTCCAGTATGTGTAAACATATCCATCACGCCCGCTTGGGTGAGACGATAGCCCTGTTGTACCAAGAGTCCTGCATCTCTGGCGAGTGTCGCAGGATTACATGACACATAAACGATTCTTTTAGCTCCAAACTGAGGGATATAATGCATCACTTCTTCTGCCCCGGCACGTGGCGGGTCGATTAATAATGCATCAAAACCTTGATTTGCCCAAGTGTGGTGCGAGAAATCTTTGGTTAAATCTTGTGAATAGAACGATATTTGTGCAATACCATTGTTTTTGGCATTTTCCGCACCACGTCGAACCATTTCATCACTTCCCTCGACCGCAATCACCTGACCCGACGCACCAACACGGCGCGCCAACGGCAAAGAAAAGTTTCCTAATCCACAAAACAGATCCAGAACCCGTTCACCCTGTTGTAGCTGAAGCAAATCACATGCCAATCGTACCATTTGCGGATTGATGCTTGAATTTACCTGGGTAAAGTCCAGAGGATTAAAGCCGAATTTCACATCAAAGTCATCAAGACCATAGTGTAAGCGTGCAGATGCTTCTGGATCATCTATCCGCGAAAGTGTTTCTTTGCCGGCAGGCTGCAGGTACAGTTGCCAACCTTTCTGTAACGTAAATTCGCGCAATTGGTTGACATCACCGGCAGATAATTTTGCAGTTTCACGCACCAGCAGTGCAATGTCCTGATCCCCCATGGCCAATTCTATATGACCTATGTCAGCCTTACCATTGAGACCTTGCAGCAATTGTTTAAGACGTGTAACCGAGCCAAACTCGCGATCCAAGATCATACAGCGATCAATCGACGTGAGTTTGTTGGACTGATTTTCACGAAAGCCCACCACCAGCTGATCCTTGGAAGGCAGATAACGCACCCCGATTCGGGCTTTACGACGATAATCTTCACGTTGTGAACGTAAAGGCGGTAGCCATTGATCGGGCTGGATTCCGGCAAAATGCTGAAGATGTGATTTCAGCACATTCTGTTTCAGTTCAATTTGCGCATCCGCAGCAATATGCTGCATATTACAGCCACCACAAACGCCAAAATGTGAACACACCGGCTTCACGCGAATCTCAGAAGCGTCGCTCAACAATTCAAGGCTGTCAGCTTCTTCTAGCTTCTTAACTTCGCGGGTAATGCGGGCACGCACGGTTTCACCCGGCAAGGCATAACGGATAAAGACTTTCTTGCCATGTTTATGCTGCGGATGATCCGGATGTGAACCATAATGAGCGATGCCACGTCCCTCATGCGATAGTGACTCAACCTGAAAAATGTACTCGGGTTGCTGGATAGGACGTGCTTGTGCTCGATGTTTCATGAAAACCTAGGGTGTGGAGATGGGAAAATCAAATTGGGTAAATTCAGTTCTTTGCGAAGTCTCACGCCAAACTGATAAAAAGTCCGCATGCTGCGGTTGAGTTTGCAAATATTGAATCGTGCTTTGCAGCAAATGCTGATAATCCGGCAGTAACAGCTGGCCTTTTAACAGCAACCAGCGGATATACACCAACCAGGTATTCAGGACATCACCTTCACAATAAGACGTCAATTCGGTCCATTGCTGATTGCGGACATATTCCGGAACCCGATAGGCTCCGTCACCGCGCTTGCCTGGATAACCCAACAAATGTGCAACATCGTCCAGCTTCTGGAAATGACGGGCATGGAACATGGCCATCACATCCATAAGATCGACATGACGATGATGGTAACGATTCTGGTAGTTATTATAACGCTTTTGCGTATCAATTTCGCCCTGATCGAACAGACTTGGCGCAGATAAGCCATGATACATGGCCCGGTATAAAACTACTGGTAAATCAAACTGTGAGCCATTCCAGCTGACAAGGGTCGGATGTCGCTTGTCAAAAATCGACAAGAATTTTTTCAAAATTTCTGCTTCAGAATGCTGTTCTCGGCTAAAGGAAAACAGCTTCATGCCCTGCTCATCCATCCACAAACCGGAAATACAGACGATTTCATGCAGCGGCAAACGCTGAAAATCCGAGCCTGAATCCTGACGGCGTAATTTGGTCAAGGCCTGATCCAGATCTGCTTCGGGCAGGTCCAGACCAAACAGATGCGCGCCTGATTTGAGATCGGTTTGGGTTTCAATATCGAAAGTTAAAACAGGCAGGCGCATAAAACAGTGCTCAAATAATTATTCAGGATCTTGTACAGAGAATAACCCTGTAGACAAGTAACGGTCACCACGGTCACAGATAATACACACAATCACTGCATCCGGATGTTCTTCCGCCAGTTTAATCGAGGCCCACACTGCCCCACCAGAAGAGGTTCCGGCACTGATGCCTTCTTTCTGTGCCAGCTTGCGCATGGTTTTTTCAGCTTCGATTTGTGGAATATCAATAATGCGATCCACACGGCTACGGTCGAAAATGGTTGGCAGATATTCTTCTGGCCAGCGACGGATTCCGGCAATACTTGAACCATCAGATGGCTGTAAACCAACGATCTGAATATCAGGATTCATTTCTTTCAGGTATTTCGACACACCCATGATGGTGCCGGTGGTGCCCATAGAACTGACAAAATGGGTAATCTTGCCACCGGTTTGCTGCCAGATTTCTGGACCCGTGGTCAGGTAGTGTGCTTCGACATTGTCCGGGTTTCCAAACTGATTCAGCACTAGACCCACGCCATCATTCTGCATTTGAGCAGCAAGATCACGTGCACCTTCCATGCCCTGCTCTTTGGTTACTTCAATTAGCTCGGCACCATACGCACGCATCGCGTCCTTACGTTCCTGACTCATATTGTTCGGCATGATCAGCTTCATTTTATAGCCACGCATTGCTGCGACCATCGCCAATGCAATCCCCGTATTTCCGCTCGTTGCCTCAATCAGGGTGTCACCCGGTTTGATCTGCCCACGCTTCTCGGCCTGCATGATCATATTATAGGCCGGACGGTCTTTGACCGAACCTGCTGGGTTATTGCCTTCGAGTTTCGCGAGTACTGTAGCTTGAGTGTGACTTGCCAGACGCTGTAAACGCACCAGCGGCGTTTTGCCTACATAATGGTCTAACAAAAATTCATCTGCTTGAAAATCAGGGATGGTATTACTCATTATTTGCACCTATATCGAGGTGCGGCTATTGTATGAAAAAATGCTTTTCCCTGCACCCATTTAGCAAGGCTTTTTCAGAAAACTCACTAAAACTCACACAGTATCAAGCCATAAACTACATTTCCCGATAATTTAGCCAGGTGAAGCAGCTCGCTAATGAAGATGAAAATACTATTTCAGTCTGGCACTTTTACAGATTGAAATTTCGTGCGTCTTAGTCTTGCTGTACCTGAGCAAAATTAACTGAAATCTCTTGTATTTTTAACTGCTAATCCGAAGCTTTATAAAAATTATGCTTAAATTTTAACTGTCGATTTAAAGCATGCTAATATGCCAGGCATAAAGAAAATACTGCTTAAATCATGTCAACGATCAACAAAAAGCTGTTTAAACGCCTACACTTAAATCATGCCTATGGACAGCTGATTGCGCTGATTTTTGTGCCGATTACCATTTTGGCCTGTGTCGGTGCCATGCTGGTGTTGACTGAGACCTCGAATGCCGCACGTGCCCAGCAGAAGCAGATGGCCATTGCGATTTTAACCCGCTTTCAAGGCACTTCAGAATATGCACTGGATATCTTGAATCTGTATCCATGGCAATATGACCAGGCCCACAATGCCATGCAGAACATGCTGAATGAAAAGCATCTAGTTCGGGCAGCGGTTCTGGACGAAAATGGCAAAAACCGTTTGGGCATCGGCTTTCAGGAACAAGCGCCTTGGCCAGAATTTGAGAAAAGCGGTAATTTTGTTGGCCCGATTCTGCATCAAGATAATCATATCTATGCCATTAAAGTGAATGAAAACACTTTTTCTACCGGCTGGCTGGCGATCGAACTGGATAACCAGCCGCTAGCAATTGCCCGTTACCGGGTACTAATCGTACTGATTGCGACCGGATTACTGACCTTATTATTGTTATTACTTTGCTTGAATTTCTACTCACGGCGCTGGATCGCCCCAATGTATGAGATTCGCATGCAATTGCAACGCCTGAATGCCGATACCCTCGGCCAGCATATGGTGATTAACAGCACCGGCGAGCTGCGTTTATTGCAACGTGATATCGCCAATGTGGTGAAACGTTTGCATTTCAGCTTTCTGGAACTGCGTGAACATACCGAACAGACCGAAGACGATTTACGCCGCACCCTCGACACTTTAGAAGTCCAGAATATTACCTATCGTCAGGCACGCGACCAGGCGATCTCGGCCAACCAGGCCAAGTCGGTGTTTCTGGCCAATATTTCCCATGAATTGCGCACCCCGCTGAACAGTATTGATGGTTTTATTCATCTGTTGTTACGTCAGGGCAATCTCAGCAACGAGCAGAGCCTTTATTTGCAGACTATCCGTAAGTCTTCGGCGCATTTGCTGGCACTGATCAATGATGTTCTGGATTTTTCCAAAATTGATGCCGGCAAACTGGAACTGGAAACGGCACCTTTTGATCTGGAAGAAGCGATTTTTGATGTGATGGACATGTTGTCACCTCTGGCAGCACAAAAACATATTGATATGGCCTTCTATTATGCAGATGGTGTGCCAAAACACATTATTGGTGATGCGCTACGATTTAAACAGATTCTGACCAACCTGATTTCCAATGCGATCAAATTCACTCCGGATGGAGAAATCATTGTCCGGGCACGCATGGAACATGATGGAATGGATCAGTGTGTGCTGCATTTTAGTGTACAGGATAGCGGCATTGGCCTGAGTGGTACCGACCGTAAAAAGCTGTTTGAGTCCTTCTCGCAGGGTGATACCTCGGTGACCCGTCAGTTTGGCGGTACCGGTCTTGGTCTGGCAATTTCCAAACAGCTGGTCAGCCTGATGCATGGCCAGATTGGTTTTGAAGACAATCAGGAACGTGCTCCAACCGAAAAAGGCTCTACTTTCTGGTTTACTGCCCAGTTCCTGGTCGATGAAGATACCGTGATTGAGCATCCAGATTTTAGCGAATTGACCGTGGTGTCTTATCTTGCACATCCGGCAACTGCGAATGTGCTGCGGCATTATCTGGAAAATTATCAGGTTAAACATATTGAATGTGCATCAATTCTGGATCTGTTTAGCCGTCTGAATCATTTACAGAATAGCGAAAATACCTGGCTGATCGTCGATCATAGTGGTGACAGTGAAGTCTTGTTACGCGAAATCCGTTCACGTTACCAGGGTCATCTGGCTGTCTATGGTTATCAGATGCAACTGGATCCAAGCATGCTCAATGACCATCGTGCCCGTGCCCTGCATCAGCCACTTAGCCGCAGCGCGCTGATTCAGTTACTCGGCAATCAGCCGGTCTTCGACCAGGAACAGCATGAAGAATTTAATGGTCAAGGCCTGCATATTCTGGCCGTTGATGATCATTTGCCGAACCTGATTGTTCTGGAAGCCCTTCTGGGCGAACTCAATGTCACCACGACCAAAGCCCTCAGCGGGCAGGAAGCGATCGATATTATTCAGCGCCGTTATGAACAGAAACAGCCAGCATTTGATCTGGTCTTTATGGACATTCAGATGCCAGTCATGTCGGGAATTGATACCACCCGTGCCATTCGCTCATTGGAATCGACTTTTGAAAATCATAACCGCCTGCCGATTATTGCACTGACGGCACATGCGCTTTCTGATGAAAAACATAAACTGCTGCAAAACGGCATGGATGATTATGTCACCAAGCCGATCCAGATCGAGCAGATTATCCAAATTTTGACGCACTGGACCACCGAGCATTTTAAACGGATTCCGGTGCTAGAACGTGCCAATGTGATTGATGCCCTAGATCCAAATATTCTGGACTGGCAGCAAAGCCTGCAACTGGCAGCCAATAAGGAAGATCTGGCAGTAGACCTCTTACGCATGCTGGTGGACAGCTTTGCAGATGAACTCGATGAAATGCAGCAACTGATTGAACTGGAAGATTTTCCACAACTGGAACATGTGCTGCATCGTTTATACGGCGCGACCCGCTATGTCGGTGCACCGACTTTACAGAAAGTCACCGGTGGCTTTGAACAGTTCGTTTCAACCCTGCGCAAAGAACGCCGTAAGGCCGATGAAAACTTTGTTCAGGACGTGCTGAAATATTTTGATGAACTCAAAGCCGTGGTTGAACAGGTTGAACAGGCTGCCCAGCAAATTTTGAAGCAACATTTGAATTAAACCTCTGAAGTGGCTCAGTCCATGACTTAAGAAGTGTGACTGAGCTGTCATGCAAGCCTAAAGGCTGCATGCTATGCTCAAGCCAGGAAAAATAAGGAAGAATGCCATGTCACTCGTGCGCTTGGAAAAAAATAACGGCATTGCCACTGTTACACTGAATCGTCCGGATAAACGCAATGCCATGAGCTTTGCCCTGCTGCGCGAACTGGTCGCGACTGCACAAAAAATCAAAAAAGATAAAAGCATCCGATGTGTGATTTTAACGGGAGAAGCCCAGGTCTTTAGTGCCGGTATTGATCTGGCAGATTTAAATAATCCTAAAAATCGTGCTTATGCCGCATGGGAACTGATCCGTCCGGGTCAAAGCTTATTTCAAAAAGCATTTCTGGTCTGGCAGGAATTGCCAGTCCCAGTGATTGCAGCGATGGAAGGCTTCTGTTTTGGTGCCGGCATGCAGCTTGCTCTGGCCGCAGATATCCGCATTGCCCATCCTGAGACCAAAATGTCAATTATGGAAACCCGTTGGGGACTGGTACCAGACATGGGACTCAGCCGCTCACTGAAAGGCCTGATTGGTATTGATCTGGCAAAAGAGCTGACTTTGACTGCCCGGATTTTTGAGGGCGAATATGCCAAAGAAATCGGTCTGATCACCCATGTCGATGAACAGCCATTGGCGAGAGCACAAGCCTTGGCTGAAGAAATGCTGCAACGTTCTCCAGATGCCCTGATGGCTTCTAAATTTGTACTGGATGCCATGCAGCATCGTCCGAATAAATCCCTGCGTATGGAAAAAATCTGGCAATTGAAATTGCTGCTGGGTAAAAACAGTCAATTGGCCCGTAAAAAAGACAAGAACCCAGAGGTTCAATTTGTGCCACGCCAATACAAATAAGTCGAGTCTGAGTCAAAGCAAGGAATAAGAGAAAGTATGCAATTGAATCTTGATACTAAAATTGCCTTCTTAGGGATGGGATTAATGGGCGCTCGCATGGCTATGCGTCTGCTTCAGGCAGGTTTTCAGGTGGCGGTCTGGAACCGTACACCTGCGGCCTGTTATCCGCTGTTAGACTTAGGTGCGACTGCGCTATCTTTAGACCAGATTGCAGATTACCCGGTGATACTCACCTGTCTGGCAGATGATCAGGCAGTGCAATCTGTTTTTGCTCAGATCGAACCGTATTTGCTTACGGAGCAAGTGATTGTGGATTTTTCCAGTCTTTCGGTACAGCAAACTCAAGCACTTGCCGCGCAAGCACAGGCCAAGAAAGTAATCTGGATTGACTCTCCAGTTTCAGGCGGTACCGCCGGAGCTGAACAAGGCAGTCTGGTGATTTTTGCCGGTGGTAATGCCGCGACTATTGAAAATCTTAATCCGATCTATGCAGTACTTTCACAACGCGTGACCCGCATGGGTGATACGGGTACCGGTCAGGCGACTAAAATCTGTAATCAGCTGATTGTGGCTGCCAATAGCACCTTGATCGCAGAAGCGGTCGCCCTTGCTGGACTTGCCGGGGTGGATACACGTTTACTGGCGCCTGCGCTGGCGGGTGGTTTTGCCGACTCCAAGCCTTTTCAGATTCTGGCACCGCGTATGGCCACGCAAACTTTTGAACCGGTGCAATGGAAAGTACAGACCTTATCCAAGGATCTGAATAATGCCGTGCAACTGGCACAAAGCTTTGACCTGGATGTTCCGGTGGCGACTCAAGCTTTAACGCAGTTACATGCTCATCAAGCCCAAGGCTTTGCCGAAGCAGATCTGGCTACTGTAATCCAGCAACTAAAACATTCATAACGCTTGATTGATGCGGCCTTGAATATTGAAGAGAAAGACATGATTAAACTTGCCGTCAACCTGTCGATGATTTTTACCGAAGTGCCGCTGATCGAACGTTTCGCGCTGGCTCGTGCACAGGGCTTTAATCATGTGGAAATCCAGTTTCCTTATGAACTTACGATTGGCCAGATTCAAAACCAGCTCAGCACCCATCAGCTAAACTTATGCCTGATTAATGTGCCGGCAGGTGATTTAATGCAGGGCGGTCATGGTCTGGCTGGCATTCCAGGACAGGAAATCGAGTTTCGTCATGCGGTTGAGCAGGCCATCCAGTATGCTACCGCATTGAATGTACCTCGGGTGAACATTCTGGCAGGAAAACAGCCTAGGGATTGTGATCTTTTACCCTGCCTGAATACGCTGGCGAGTAACCTAAAAATGGCCTGTTCAATGCTGCTTGAGCATCAAATTGAACCGGTCTTCGAAATGATCAATGGCACCGATATGCCACGTTTTTTGATTCAAAATGTTGCCCAAGCCCAGGAAATGCTGGAAGCGGTACATCATCCGGCCTTAAAAATGCAGTACGACTGTTACCACATGGCAATGATGGGCGAAGATGTCTTAGAAACTTTGCAAGAAAATATTGCCTCGATTGGTCATATCCAATTTGCGGATTGTCCGGGACGGCATCAACCCAATACGGGTTCAATTCAATATCATGATATATTTCAGTGGTTAAAACATAGTCAATATCAAGGTTATGTCGCTGCCGAGTATAAACCTAGCGGACATTCCAACGATTCCTTTGACTGGAAAGCTGAGTTCTTTCCGGAGCATGACTGAGTGGACTGCGGCTTCATTTGAAATTCAGGACTAAAACCGCTATATTAGACCATGCATAATTGTTAGGAAATTACACTCCCCATGAATTTAGAACCATCGCCCAGCGCTTCTAATTCTCACGATCTTACTATGAATTCAAATTCTCAAGCTGTACAGGACTGCTTAAAAGTCGTACATGCTGCACTTGAAGATGTAAAAGCAAAAGAAATTGTTGAGCTTGATGTCAGCGGTATCAGTAATGTGGCTGATGCTATGGTCATTGCAAGCGGTACATCGACACGTCACATCAAATCATTGGCCAATAACGTTGCTGAAGAAGCACGTAAAGCTGGCTTCCGCCCTCTTGGTATTGAAGGCGAACGTGATGCTGAATGGATCCTCATCGACCTTGGTTATGTGGTGGTTCATTGTATGCTTCCAACAGCGCGTAAATTCTATGACCTAGAAAGCTTATGGCGCAATCCTACAGATACTGACTCTGTAGCGTAAAAACCGAATATTCAAAAAAGCGACCTGTGTAGGTCGCTTTTTTATTGCCTGTTCATCTAACTTTACAAGCATTAATACAACTCAATCTGTTAACTATTTTTCTTTAATTTTCATATTGTCTTATGCACCGATTTGATTGGTATTTTAGGATCAATTCATCATCAACATAGACGTTCGATGATCACTCAATCATCTTTTTTTCAAGATATAAAATAAAAAATCCCCCTTTATTAAAGGGGGACTTAGGGGGATTCTAATGATTTAAATGATTAATGACCCGTACCATTAATGGCTTTGGTCATATCCTCCACCACTTTCTTGGCATCACCGAAGATCATCATGGTCTTGTCATTATAGAACAAGTCATTGTCCAGACCTGCATAACCGGTTGCCATAGAACGCTTGATCACCATAATCGTACGTGCCTTATGCGCTTCCAGAATCGGCATGCCATAAATTGGCGAGGTTGGATCATCTTTCGCCGCAGGGTTCACAACGTCGTTCGCACCAATGACCAGCACCACATCTGTTGCCGGGAAGTCCGAGTTGATCTCATCCATTTCCAGAATGTCTTCATACGGTACGTCCGCTTCAGCAAGGAGTACGTTCATATGACCCGGCATACGACCTGCTACAGGGTGAATCGCGAAACGAACCGTTACGCCCTGCTCTTTCAGCAAGTTAGCCAATTCTTTTACCGCATTCTGTGCACGGCCTTGCGCCATACCATAACCCGGTACAATCACCACGCTGTCTGCATTTGACATCAGGAAGCCTGCATCATCTGCCGAGCCAGAACGGTGATTACGTTGAACCTGTTCACCTGCTCCTGCTGTCGGCGCAGCTGCACCGCCCATCGCACCACCAAACAAAACGTTGATGATTGAACGGTTCATCGCTTTACACATGATGTAAGACAGAATGGCACCTGAAGAACCCACCAGCGAACCCGCAACGATCAACATGTTGTTTTCTAGGGTAAAACCAATACCAGCTGCCGCCCAACCCGAGAATGAATTGAGTAGAGATACCACCACTGGCATATCCCCACCACCGACTGGTGCAATCCATACCCAGCCGAATGCCAGCGCAAGGCCTGTCATCGCCCAGAACGATGTCATATTGCCAGTCAGGAAGAAGTGAACACCAAAACCTAACATTGCAATAAAGATGATTGCCTGAACCGGTTTCACCCACGCACCTGAAATGGTTTTCGCCCATTTCTTAGCAGCCAGTTTGCCGTAAGCAAAGACTGAGGCGGTAAAGGTAATCGCACCCACGAAACAGCCCACAAACAGTTCAAATAAATGAACACGACTCATTTCATGAAAATTGACACCATTGGCAGCCAACAGGTCTGGACCTAGTTCAATCAGTTTGTTGTTGTGAATAATGGCAGCGACAGCAATCAGGACCGCAGCCAGACCTACCAATGAGTGCATCAATGCTACAGTTTCAGGCATCTGGGTCATTGGAACTGTACGTGCACGGGCAATCCCCACGATTGCACCCAGCACCATTGCGCCAATGATCATCCAGACCACCGGATTCTCAGCTACAAAGAAGGTAGTCACGACCGCAATGGCCATCGCGATCATCCCGTAACGGTTACCGGCAATCGCAGTTTTAGGACCTGATAAACCACGTAGCGTCAGGATAAAAAGAACGGCACCAATCAGGTAGAACCAATCCGCATATTCTCGAATCATTTCCATGGATTAACCCTCTTTTTTCTTTTGCTTAGGTTTAAACATTTCCAGCATACGTGCAGTCACTGCAAAGCCACCGAAAATATTAATGCTCGCCAGGAATACTGCAATCGCGCCAAGTACGCTCACCACGTTAATGGTCTGGAAATCCACGCTACCTTCAACGCCAATCACCGGCAGGCCAACGGTCTGAATCATTGCACCGACAATAATGATCGATGACAAAGCATTGGTCACCGCCATCAACGGCGTATGTAATGCTGGTGTTACCCCCCACACCACGTAGTAACCTACGAAAATGGCAAGGACAAAAATCGTAATTGTTTCAACCATGAGTCTTCTCCTTAACCACGTTTCAGCAGCACTTGGCCGCCATGAGTGACAAGTAGGGCTTTTTGAATTTCTTCTTCTGGATTCAGGACAAAATTCTTATCCGCATCAAATAGTGTTTCAACGAAGTTAAATACGTTACGAGCGTATAAAGCAGAGGCTTCAGTTGATACAGTCGACGGAATATTTGGAATACCGAGAATTTTGACGCCGTTGTCGGTATGGACTGTTTCGCCACATTTTGAACCTTCGACGTTGCCGCCAGATTCCACCGCCATATCCAGAATCACTGAACCTGGTTTCATTTTCGCAACTGTTTCAGCACGGATTAAACGCGGTGCATCACGGCCCGGTAAAAGAGCGGTAGTAATCACGATGTCAGCATTTGATACCGCTTTATCAACAATTGCAGCCTGATCGCGAATGTATTCTTCACCCGGCATCCAGCCATAACCATTTTTGGCAGCATCAGCCGCTTTTTGCTGCTCTTCAGCAGACATCGGTACGTCTAACCATTTACCGCCCAGAGATTCAACCTGATCTTTGGCAGTTGGACGCAAATCTGTGGCTTCAACGATGGCACCTAAACGTTTTGCAGTGGCAATCGCTTGCAGACCTGCTACGCCGACACCCATGATCACCACACGAGCCGGTTTAACCGTACCCGCAGCAGTCATCAGCATCGGGAACATGCGCTGGTATTCAGCGGCAGCCAAAAGCACCGACTTATAACCTGCAAGGTTGGCTTGAGAAGACAAGACATCCATGTTCTGCGCACGAGACAAGGTTCGTGGCAAAAGTTCCAATGCAAATGCAGACACGTTTTGTGCCGCGAATTGGTCAAGCTCAGTATTACGGTAAGGATCAAACATTGCCACGATAGTGGTGTTCGGGTTGAGTTTTTGAATTTCCTCACCTTTCGGTGCACGAACTTTTAAAATCAACTGACTGCCGGTGTAGGCATCATCCGTAATTTTGGCACCAACTTGTTCATAGGCACTATCGATATAGGCAGCTTTAACACCTGCACCACGTTCGATAATCACGCTATGTCCTGCGCTGATCAATTTCTTTACTGTCTCTGGCGTCGCAGCGACGCGATTTTCACCGACAACAGTTTCGGCTGGAATTCCGATCTGCATGAGCGTTCCTCAAGCTAATTTTTCTTAAGTAAACATCGTGTAAACGATGCTTCCCCTCAGGATGTGTTCTTGTTGAATTTTTGGATTCTAATCAAACTGTTTGAAATTACCACCTACTATTTATTTAATAAATACCTATATTTTGAACTGATGATTCATAAAAATGATGCTGTGATAGCACATTTATTTAATTCAATGGCTATTCATATTCGATGCTTTTATAAACGATATTCATTCTGCTGAATGAAATATCCAGATTTTTCTGGTGTAAATAAGCGCAGATTTCTGATTTATTTTGTTACATTGATGATTCTGACAATGATTGCTGTATTTCTTGATTCAGAAGCAGACTTTCAATTTCTCTAGTCCCTATAGATAGCGGCACTTTAGCTGCGTCGTTTTTTTAGTTTTGACTTTTTTGACAGATTTAGTACTCAAGCAAGAGCACTGTTTTTAGATGTTAAAATCGTATTTTATGAAATGATAGAATTTGTTTTGAGCAGATCTTCATCAGACAGAATTGATACATCTGACAAAAAAATAATCGCCAAAATTTTATAAGACCCAAGTCTCAAACAGTCAGATAAAGGGTAGAAAAAACCTTGCGTACTATTTATTATATTAATGTACTGAACTTGATTCAAAATGGGAAATCCCATTTTTGCACCAAATTTGCGCAACAAAATAGAGTAAATATTCCACTTTTTTGGCTGAGTGCTTCTTTTTTATTGTTTCTAGATCAAGCTGCGCTTTAATGAAGCAACCCCATTATCAAAAGATAAAAAATTCTGCAAACATTCACTCATATTTTCTATTTAAAATTGCACTTCTTTCTTTAAGCTGCCTGAGTTCTAACGATTTTCAATGCTGGCAATATTTCTCTACTTTTAAAGCGAGAACTTCTGGCCTATAGTGCCCTCAATTTGAACATTATTCTTATTCCTCATTTCAATTCTTCCGGTCTGAATACAAGGTTAGCCCTATGCACACGCCTCTCGATATTAGTCAAAATAAGCCCTTATTATGGCTGATGGCGATTGCATGCGGTTTATGTGCCGGCGCGAACTATTATTGCCAGCCGTTGATTTCATCGATTCAGCAGTATTATCAGGTACCTGAATCACAAGTGGCACTTACTGTCACTTTTGCTCAAATCTCTTATGCCCTGGGCCTGCTGTTTATTGTGCCTTTAGGTGACATGCTAAATAAGACTAAACTGATCCCTTTCCTCATGCTGGGTGCCGCAGCAGGTTTATTTATTTGTGCTAGTGCTGTGAATCTGCCGATGCTCTGGGTCGGCACTATCATTGCCGGACTGTTTTCCGTGGCTGCACAGATTCTGATTCCCTTGGCCACCATGGCGGTCAAACCGGAAAAAACCGGAGAAGTGGTGGGCTTCCTGATGAGCGGATTACTGGTGGGCATTCTGCTCTCAACCAGTATTGCCGGATTATTTTCCGACCTGTTTCACTGGAAAATGATTTATATCGTCAGTGGCATAAGTATGCTGGCCTTAAGTTTTTATTTGAGAGGAAAACTACCGAGCCTGCCACGTCTGAGAATCAGCTATACAGCGATTTTTAAATCTATGGGGATATTACTCAAGCAGGAACCACGACTGGTTTTGCGTTCACTTACAGGTGCGTGTGCTTTTGCTGCCATGAGTATGTTGTTCTCCACCATCGCTCTGCTGTTGACACAGGAACCTTTTCAGCTTTCTGATGTCATGGTCGGACTGGTCACGCTGGTCGGTGTATTTGGCGCACTTTCTACGCAGTTCATTGGTAAATGGGCCGATCGTGGCCATATCAAAATACTGAGCTGGATCGGCTGTTCTATCCTGATGGGGAGCTGGCTGTTTTTATACTTTGGTGCGGTATCCTTGCTCAGTTATATTCTCGGTTATGGACTGATAAATCTCGGGCTCGCAATTACGCACAGCTGTAACCAGAACGTGATTTTCCGCCTGCGCCCGGATGCCAAATCACGGGTCAATTCACTGTATATGACCTTGTATTTTATTGGTGGTGCATATGGTTCAGCCTTAGGGGTTTATGCCTGGCATCACGGTGGCTGGAGCATGACCTGTCTGGCAGGACTCGGGCTAGCTCTGTGTGCCACCCTATTCGCCCTGCTGGATCAATGGCATCAGGCTAAGACAACCGCATAAGTATTTTACCTCTATTTAGCTGACTTGCGCCGCCGGATAATAAGGCTTATTCAGATCAAGAGTTTGTGAATTTTCCAATAAAATACAGATAAAAACCGGCAATAAGGCTGCCAGAATCCGGCAGCTTTCCTCTAATGATTTATAATTCAGCGAGCTGTGATACGTGGCGCCACCCTGCATTATCTGATGGTGCAAGGTAGATAAACGCTGAAATATTCCAGCTAAAATTTCAACAGAATTTCGTTCTTTTAAAGCATTCTCTATATTCTGTTTCTGTGTTTCCAAGTCAACCTGACAGCTTTCCAGGCTAATTTTCTGATGACGATAATCCCAAAAGCTTTGTTCCACATAGGGATTGGCCAAGAGTGAGCAGATCGGCTGGCTGTATTTTTCCCAAAGAATATGATTAATTTTCTGATCCAGATCCTTTTGGCAGAGTGTTTCCAGAAACTGCTGCAGCTTGCTTTGATCTTGAACTAGATCACTCTCATCTGCATAAATCGCCTGAAAGCTGATCCACAGGCTGATAAACTTAAAATCCAGATCCTGATCCAGATCTAGCGATTTTTTAAACCAGCCTAAGCCCCGATGAATTCTTAAATTAAAATGTGCCGAATTTTGTGCTTTATGGCTTTTATAAATTTCCTCCAATAACAACATGATTATTCTCCTTATTTCTAAAATTTTTATCTTCATCTTTCTCCTATCAAAATATACCATTCCAACCTGACTGGGAATTCCAATTTTATTTCTTGTTTCATTCCCTGGATTTACCGGGCTAGCTCAAGTTCGCCGGGTGGTTTTTCTGATTTTATGCTAGTATTACGCCCTCTTTTTGCGACGTCAGCCGATCCAGTTTAAGCCAAAAACCAATAGCTGAGTGATCGCATATTGCTTCTTCTTTCTTCCATTTCGTTAAGGCGTGATTTTGAATGACTGATCTGACCACCATTGAAAATAAACTTCAACCACGAATCAGTGTTGCGCCAATGATGGATTGGACCACCAAAGACTATCGTTTCTTTGCGCGTCTGTTTAACCCGAATGTGATTATGTACACCGAAATGGTTACTACGGGTGCAATCATTTACGGTGATGCCAAACGTCATTTGGACTTTAATACGCAAGAACAGCCAATCGTGTTGCAACTCGGCGGCTCGAATCCAAAAGATCTCGCCACTTGTACCAAGATGGCGCAGGACTGGGGCTATAACGAAGTCAATTTAAATGTAGGTTGCCCAAGTGACCGGGTACAAAATAATAAAATTGGTGCCTGTCTGATGGCGGAGCCTGATCTAGTCGCAGAGTGTATTGCTGAAATGCGTCACGTGGTGGATATTCCAGTAACCGTAAAACACCGGATCGGAATTGATGATATGCACTCTTATGAAGAGATGCTGCATTTTGTCGACACCGTGGCCAAAACTGGCTGCAATAATTTTATCGTGCATGCGCGGATTGCCTTATTAAAAGGTCTATCACCTAAAGAAAACCGCGACGTGCCACCCCTACGTTATGAAGATGTCTATCGTTTAAAACAGGAGCGTCCTGATCTGCTGATCGAGATCAACGGCGGAATTAAAACCCATGCCGAAACGCTGGAACATCTCAAACATGTGGATGGGGTGATGATTGGCCGCGAAGCCTATCATAATCCTTACTTACTGGCTGAACTGGGCCAACTGTGGAATCTGGATGCACCAGACCGTTTTGACATCATGCAACAGATGCTACCTTATATTGCTCATCGCATCGCCGAAGGTGCACCTTTATCCATTATTACCCGTCATATTTTGGGACTATTCCAGAACTTGCCGGGTGCACGTAAATGGCGTCAGGCTTTAAGCGGTGGTAATGCCAAAACCTTGAAAGATGTAGAAACTGCACTCTTTAATATTCAGGAAGCGATGCAGCGTACCGAAGATTATGTTCGAGAACATCAACAAGTTGAATCCTAAACACAAAAAGCACCGATCATCGGTGCTTTTTTATAGAGATTGCGCATGAGTTATTGCGTATACGCCGTAATATTACCCACCGGAATCGGCTCTTCTTGATAAGAAACATCTTGTAATGCGGGTTCAGCCACTGGTGTAATCAGAGAGCCGGAGACATTCTGGTTCGGTTCATCTACAGGTTCTAGATCATCCAAGGCTGAGGCCAGTTGCTGTAATTCTCGATCCAGTTGCTGACGATATTTTTCAATTTCAATTTCATCAATAAAAGCAAAGGCATCATCTTCAATCGACCAACTATACCCGCCATCTACCTTAAAGACTTTTACATGAATGGGATATTCCTCGCCCTGATAATTCAGATGAGAAATGGCCTGAAACTCATTCCCCTGACGCTGGACAATTTTGACCTTTTTCACGGTAAAACGATAGTGTTGATAATCTCGATTGGAATTAAATTCACGTTGCATCTGCGTTTGAATATTTCTGGCCAGTTCATCCATCGAGACAAAATAACTGCATCCAGCCAGACAGGCAACCATCCATAACATCATGATTTTTTTCATAGCGCCCCCTCTTTTTTCTTTCCACTTCCTGCTTATAGTTGATATATGCAGTATTTTTATCTTTGCTTATTCTGTGATCCATTTTATGCTTTTTTGCAAAAACAATAAACAAACAGCGCTTCGATTAAGATTAAATATTTATGGTTTCTATAGTTTTTTTGAATTAATGATAAAAAATTAGCCATAAAAAACCCTGATGAATTCAGGGTTTTTCGATACAGATCGTTTTAAAAATCATCATCACTGGATGGATCACGATGCAGGGCATCATGAATAGCTTCGATCAACTGCTGGGCAATCTCCTGCTTGGAGGCTTTTTCCAGATCACGTTTGTCTAGCTGATAATGCTCGGCAAAGAATACTGTCATGGCATTTTCATCCGAAGCAAATCCGATATCTGCACGTGATACATCATTGCAGGCAATCATATCCAGCTTTTTCGCGACCAGCTTTCCGGCAGCATATTCTTCAATATTGCGGGTTTCTGCAGCAAAGCCAACCATAAATGGACGTTTTTCCTGGTGGGCAATGGTGGCGACAATATCCGGATTTTTCACCAAGGCGACATTCAGTTCATCACCGGCTTTCTTGATTTTATGCTCGGCTACTTCTGCCACACGATAATCGGCTACTGCAGCTGTCGCAATAAAGATATCGCAACCATTTTCCAGCATTTGCATACTTTCATTCAGCATTTGCACAGCAGAAGAAACATTCTTACGTTTCACGCCATTTGGGGTGTCCAGACTGACCGGCCCTGCGATCAAGGTGACATTTGCCCCTGCTGCATAACAGGCTGCAGCCAGTGCAAAGCCCATTTTCCCGGTACTGTGATTGGAAATATAACGCACCGGATCAATCGCTTCGCGAGTCGGGCCTGCGGTAATCGTGACTTGTTTACCCGCAAGCAGGCCAAATTTTTCCGCAATCGCACGTTGAGCTTTATGAAAATATTCAGTTACCTGATGCGCTAAATCTTCCGGCTCAGGCATCCGGCCCAAACCTACATCCCCACAAGCCTGTGAACCCGCGTCCGGCATGATCACATGCACACCGTCTTCGATCAGTGTCGCAAGATTACGCTGCGTTGCTTTGGCTGCCCACATTTGCTGGTTCATGGCAGGTGCTACCCAGACGGGTGCTTTTGTTGCCAGATATAAAGTACTTAAGAGATCATCAGCCAGACCTGCGGCAAACTTTGCCAAGGTGTCACAGCTGGCCGGTGCGACCAGCAACAGATCTGCCCAACGTGCCAGCTCGATGTGGCCCATGCCGGCTTCTGCTTCAGTATCCAGCAATTCGGTATGTACAGGATTGCCCGATAAGGCTTGAAAGGTTAAAGGTGTAATAAAAGCCTGTGCACCGTGAGTCATGACGACCCGCACATCAAATCCGGCATCTTTCAGACGGCGAACCAGAATTGCACTTTTATAGGCAGCAATACCGCCAGTGACGGCCAAAATTATATTTTTATGAGGAATTACACTTAGATCAAAGCTCACAAACAGATTACCTTGCTGTTGCAGTGGGGCTCACAATAGCATTAAATAATCGCATTCCCAAGAGATCGGCTTGCGGGAAAACTGATAATTCATAATAAATAAGTCTAATAACTATGCAATTTTCTATTAAAAACTGGCCGGAACAAGAACGGCCGCGAGAACGCTTAATTCAATATGGCGCAGAAAGTCTGTCCGATGCCGAGCTACTGGCTATTTTTCTGCGCTCCGGTTCCCAGCAACATTCGGCAGTTGATCTGGCGCGCTTGCTGATTCAGCATTTTGGTCATTTGACTGCGTTGCTCGATGCACCTTTACAGGAAGTCAGCCAGTTTCATGGCATGGGCATCAGTAAATATACCCAACTGATGGCCGTCAAGGAACTCGGACGGCGTTACATTGCCGAACACCTGAAACAGGATGCACTGGAATTCACCAATTCCAAGCGGCTGAGAGATTATTTACGATTTGAACTGCTCGGTGAAACTCAGGAAGTGTTTGCCGTACTGTGTCTGGATGCCAGTCTAAGAAAAATCGCCTTTAAAAAACTATTTTATGGCTCCATCAATGCATGTGATATTTCTATTAATCAATTGCTGCGTTATGCCATTAGCCAACAGGCGACTTCGATTGTTATTGCGCATAATCATCCGCTGGGCCGCCCCTCTCCCTCCAAGGCTGACCTGGCATTGACCCGTCAGATTCAACAGGCTTGCCAGCTGGTGGATATCCATTTAATTGACCATTGCATTATCGCTTTGGAGGGCAGTTTTTCCTTTGCT
The DNA here is from genome assembly GCF_024129855.1 of Acinetobacter lwoffii. Taxonomy (GTDB): domain Bacteria; phylum Pseudomonadota; class Gammaproteobacteria; order Pseudomonadales; family Moraxellaceae; genus Acinetobacter; species Acinetobacter lwoffii_L. The sequence continues at coordinate 19,727 of NZ_JAMXXC010000016.1, read as the reverse complement.
GAGCAGCAACTCATCAAACCGGAAATGCAGTATTGAATAGCACTTGACAAAGCAGGCACAACTCCACAAGATCATGAAAAAAATTGTGATGATTCCAATAAATGATCGTACGTGACCAGCCGACTGTTTTTAAACTGCTGTTTTCCTGGCGGGGGACGATTTTACCTAAAGTTTTGCCACCTTTAGGCGTAGTGATGCTGATGTCAGCCATCATCGGTGGCTTGTCACATATTGGTTATTTTCATTTTCCAGAATTACCCCTGGTCGGCTTTACCCTGATTGGAGTGGTACTGTCGATCTTTCTCGGATTTAAGAACTCGGCCTGTTATGACCGCTGGTGGGAAGCGCGCAAACTTTGGGGCATTTTGATTGCCAATTCACGTCATTTTGACCGTGATTGCCGGATGCTGTCTCAAGGTCGCCGTGAACGTGTAATTCAGCATGTGATTGTCTTTGCCAATGTCCTCCGTGACCGGCTACGCCATCAGACAGCCAATCCGACGGAACTTGTGGAAACCAGCGGCATGAGCCAGCAGGCTGTGACCCAGCTCTATCAGCAGGCCAATGCGCCGCAATATACCTTAAGCCTGATTCAATGGGAGTTAATGCAGGCGCTCAAAGAAGGTGAAATCTCCGACATCATCTATATGCAGATGAATAATCATGTAGCAGAACTAAGTATTGTCCAGACTGGTTGTGACCGGATTGCAACAACGCCTTTGCCTTTTGCCTATTCGGTCTTGCTCAACCGCACCGTCTATTTTTTCTGTTTTATTTTGCCTTTTAGTCTGGGTTCAACGCTTGGTCTGTTTACGCCTTTGCTGGTCGGAATTTTGGCCTATACCTTTTTGGGACTGGATGCTTTAAGTTCGGAAATTGAAGAGCCTTTTGGTACTCAAAGCAACGACTTGCCTCTGGACTCGATGGTGCGTACCATTGAAATTGAACTATTAGGAACGTTGGGTAAACCAACGCCACCACCGATTCAGGCCAAAGATCATAATTTGCTATAATTTATAATTCTTTCCTCGCCCTTTGCTATTAGTAGCGAAGGGAAAATCTTCTCTCAAATGAAAAAGATCGAGGTAAAGGAATGACTAAACAAAACTCTCCCAAATTCCGACCTGCCCCGGTTTAAGACTCGGGACATTACCGAGTTTAATCCAGGGCATATGATCGCCATGAAAATCACTGCCAATCGAAACTTTAAGATCATGTTCAGCAATCATTCGATCCACCATCTGCCGGGTTGAACTTGGCTCAATCGCCGGTGGCAGCTCGACGGCATCTCCACCAAACTTGGCAAAGATCTCGATCAGATAACGGATATTGGTCGCAGATAAATCATATTTGGTCGGATGTGCCAGTATCGCAAAACCATCACTTTCATGAATGACCTGCACCGTGTCTTCAAGACTCAAGCCATCAAATTTGACATAGGCCTTTTTGCCTTCCTTGATATATTTATCAAAAGCCTGTTGCGGACGCGTCACAATCCCCTTTTCTACCAGCGTTTTGGCAATATGGGTCCGTGTCACCCGATCAGGGATATGGTCGACTTTGACCAGTACATCAGCATAAATATCTTCACCAATTAAAGGAACCAGCAGATCACAAATCTGTTTAGAACGTTCAGCCCGGATTTTCTTTTGCTGATTGAGGGCTTTTTGTAAAGGCTCAGGATTTTGCATATTTAGCGCGACGATGTGCACGCCATAGTTTTTTTTGGTGGCAGGACGTAACCACTGGCTGGATATTTCCACCCCCGAAATGATCTTAATCTCATGATTTTTAGCGGCTTCCTCAGCCAATGCCAAACCGTCCATGGTGTCATGATCCGTCAGGGCCAAAGTATGGACAAGTTTTTCCACAGCCGCTTCGACCAATTGCTGAGGACTGAAAGTTCCATCAGAAATATTACTATGTGTATGTAAATCTACGCCGTGCATCTCTATACTATGACATTTATTTGATCAGATTTAGATACTCTAACATGAAAGCACTTTTAGACTTTGTGCCACTCATTATTTTCTTTTATTTATATAAAACTGTAGATCCAAAAGACACTGACCATCAATTGCTGCAATTGATCGGTTCTGCGGGGGGTGTCGACAATAATAATATTCTTGTTGCAACCACAGGTCTGATTATTTCCATGTTGGTCGTCTATGGTGCGTTATTTGTCATACAAAAATTCCGTCTGGACAAGCAGCAATGGATTGTCTTGTTTATGACGGTGATTTTTGGTGGCATCACTCTGATCCTCAGCGATGATTTCTATATTCGTCTGAAAGCCGTGTTATTGAATCTGGTCTTTGCAGGTGTATTCTTCCTGTCCCCTTGGTTTAGCAAGGATAAAAAGCCTCTGATCCAGCGGTTATTTGGTCCAGTATTCAATCTAAGTGAAAAAGGCTGGTTCAAGCTAAACTATGCTTGGGTTGCCATGTTCGTACTGATGTCATTTCTGCATACCTTTTTCGCCTATTTGTGGATGGATGGAAAATATTGGGGCGAATTTACCGCATTCGGTGACATGATCGTGATGTTTTCCTTTATCATTATTCAGTTTATTGTATTGCGCAAATACTTTAAGACCGCTGAATAAGTCCAACTACAAACGATTGAGAGTCATCATGCCATTATTCGTCGTTAGCTGTACCGATCGGGAAGGTACAGTTGAAAAACGCCTCGCGATTCGTCCACAACATCTTGCACGTCTGGAACAGTTAAATGCTGAAGGCCGCCTGATTGTTGCAGGTGCCATGCCTAAAGATCCGGCCAATCCACAGGCCGGTTTTTATGGCAGTACCATTATTGTCGATTTTGACAGTCGTGAAGCGCTGGACACATGGCTACAGGATGAACCTTTCTTAAAAGAAGGTGTATACGAACACATCGATGTCAAACCATTCAATAAAGCATTCCCTCAAGGATAAGGTTCATGCGTGTTGTTACTGCCAGTATCATTGGCCTATGTTTTATGATTTCTCCAGTATGGGCAGTCGAAGTTGCGCCTGCTCCTGTGACTCAGGGAAATCAGACAGCACAACCTCAAGGGACAGCGGTGACTGTCCAAACCCAGTCTACGCCGAAACCTGCCATTATTCCTGCCGTAGCGTCTTCTGCCCAATCGGTGACACCTGCTGAAAATAAACCGTTAACCGCAGAAGAAATCGCCAAGCTCAAAGCCCAGCAAGATGCCAAGGTCAAAGCCTTAGTCAAAGATCAGGCCACCCGTTTGCAGCAACTGGAAAAAGCCAATCTGGAAGCACTATCGCAAAATCAGGAATTGCAGCTCAAGAATGACAATCTAGGGGTACAGGTACAAGTACTGCAAAGCGAACGCAGTGCCCAGATGTTCCTCTACGGTGCTGCAACCCTGGCTGTGGGGGTATTGCTCGGCTTCCTGATCGCGAGCTATGTTTATACCAAACGTCGCCGTCAATGGTAAGCTATAGCCCTTCCCGATATCTTTAAGGTTGTACTCGTTTTGTCACACGCAATTCAAACTGCTGATCTGGATTGGCAATTGGTGGATGGTATTGATGTGCCTGTATCCAAGCAATTTGGTGATGTGTATTTTTCCAAAGACAATGGCTTGCTGGAAACCCGGCATGTCTTTTTAAATGGCAATGATCTCAGTATGCGTCTGGCAGATTTAAAACCTTTTGAATATTTCTGTGTCGGTGAAACGGGTTTTGGTACTAGTTTAAATATTCTGGCCCTGTGGCAGCTCTGGCAACAGGTGCGTCCGGACAATCACAGTCATCTGCATGCGATTTCAGTTGAAAAATTCCCTCTTTCTAAAACCGATCTGATTCGAGCCTTAAATGCCTGGCCAGAACTCAAGCCTTTAGCTGATCAACTCATCTCTCAATACCCGATGCCAATTGCCGGCTGTCATCGTCTCAGTTTTCCTGAGGAACGTTTCAGTCTGGATCTGTGGCTAGGTGATGCACATGATGTTTTTCCGGTGATTGAAAAAACTGCGCCTGTGAATGCCTGGTTTCTGGATGGTTTTGCGCCTTCCTGCAATCCGGACATGTGGGAAGAAAATGTTTTAAATAATATTGTACGTTTATCCGAGATCGGCACCACTTTCGCCTCTTTCAGTGTTGCTGGCATTTTAAAACGTGGCTTAAAAAATCATGGGATTTCAATTTCCCGTCCACGTGGTTTTAAGCACAAGCGTGAAATGCTGAAAGCCATCTGGAATCCGGCTGAAGAGACTGAAAGTTCATTAATACAAGAAATCACTCAAAAAAAAACTGAGCGAGATACAGAGACCAATATCAGACCTCACCAAATCGCTGTGATTGGCGCTGGAATCGCTGGTTTAAGTAGCGCATGGGCATTCGCTAAACGCGGCCATCAAGTCACGATTTACGACCAGTCAGCGCCACTCTCAGGAGGTTCTGGCAATCCACTGGCTTTGCTGAATCCCAAACTCTGTCCGGTTGAGCAAAGTGCTGATCATCTGATGACATTGGCCTGGCAACATGCCTTAAATCATTATCAAAAATTTAAAGCTTTCCGCCCGATTCAGGTGAATCAACTGGCCTTAAAAAATCCTGAACAGCTTTTAGGATTAGCAGATGAATATCCTGAAGAAATTCTTGCTGTACAAGATACAGAAGATCAAGAGGTTCAAACCGAATTTCCAAGTTTAAAACTATTAGAAGCTGGTGCAGTTTCACCTCATCAACTGCGTGAGGAGATTTTGCTGCATCCTCATATTCAATATCAACAGGCCAAAATTAGCCATATTGAAGCGGCTACAAAACCTCAGCTATTTTCAGATGAACAGGATCTAGGTGAATTTGATCATGTCATTGTCTGTACTGCGCGAGAAACAGCACAATTCTTTGCAGATTATCCAGTTTTGAAACCGATTCGCGGACAGGTCAGCTGGGTAAATAATCAAGCCCAGCCTTTAAGTCAAAATATTGCCTATAGTTACGGCGGTTATTGTATGCAACTGGATGCTGAACATCTAATCTTAGGTGCTTCTTTCTATCCAGGTCGCGATGATGCAGAGGTGTTGGCAGAAGATCATGTGCATAACTACGAACTGATTCACAGTGTCTTCCCCGAATATGCACAATCATTAGCTTCTACCGATACCTGGCAAGGTCGTGCATCGGTACGCGCACAAAGTCAGGATTATTTCCCCCTACTGGGTAAAATGAAAGCCGATGAGGAAATATACAGCTTTGCCGGTCTCGGCTCTAAAGGTTTTCTGTTTGCACCGCTCTGTAGTGAAATTCTGGCAGCCCAGATTCTCGGCGAAGCCTGTCCGGTGCCATCCAGTTTAGTAAAAAAACTCAGTGTGACCCGTTTTCAAAAGAAAGTGAAAATGAAGAAACCGTATTTTAAGCTACAAATTTAATTACTATTTTGAATGAATCCCCCCTTGCGAAGCAATGCTTCTCACCCTTTAGAAAAGGGAGGTCGGGAGGGATTAAATCTCACCCATTAAAAAAGCGCCTTGCGGCGCTTTTTTTGACAGAATGCTTATACACCCTGTTCAAGCGGTAAGCCTGCATCACGGGCAGCACGAGTACCACCCATCAGAATGACATATTCACGTGAGCTGTCAAAACCCTCAAGTAACTCTGCTGCACGTGGTGCTTTACTACCACCGCCACATAAAATGTAAATCGGTTGATCCGCTGACACCTGAGTTAGGCTCTCTGCTGACAGACCGTTAATGGGCTGATTCACCGCCCCTTTCACGTGTGCTTCAGCAAAAGCACTTGAATCGCGTACATCCCAGATCACTGCATTTTCTGGGAACTCAAATGTTGTAATTTCTTGTTTACGGATCATTGCGCACTCCTTTGATGTAAAACAACACTTGGCAAATGAAGAAAACATCCCTAGCATCTCAGATATTCTTTCCCTTTGTAAAGGTCTAAACTATGCCTTCTTTCGATATTGTTTCTGAATTAGAAATTTTTGAAGTAAATCATGCAGTTCAAAACACCCAAAAAGAAATTGCGACCCGCTTTGATTTCCGTGGTCAGGACGTTTCTATTGAACTGAATGAAAAAAACAAGGAAATCAAAATCTCGACTGAAAGCGATTTCCAGTGTGAACAAGTCTATAGCATGCTGGAAAGTCATTTCTTTAAACGCAAAGTTGATATTCAGGCGCTTGATCCACAAAAAATGACGGCTTCTGGCAAAAATGTGATTCAGGTCATCAAGCTTAAAGATGGTCTTGACTCAGATACCGCAAAAAAAATTAATAAAGCCATTAAAGAAAGTGGGATTAAGGCGCAATCTTCTATTCAGGGCGACAAGATTCGTGTGACTGATAAAAAACGCGATACATTGCAGCAAGTAATGGCATTCTTGAAAGAACAGCAATTTGGTTTGCCTTTACAGTTCAATAACTTTAAAGATTAAGACAGCAACGTCTGTAGAAGGAATTATGGCAAAGAACAACCGATTAGCCAGATTAGTCAAAGCCACTGCACGATTACCGCAAGGCATTCGTACTGCTTTGTTAAGTAAAACTTTTGGCCGGGTGGTCCCGATGGTCGGCTCTGCCAAGATTCGTTATGAGGAAATGAGTGCGTCCAAAGTGGTAGTAAGTATGGCCAATCATAAAGCCATGCAGAACCATATCGGACAAATCCATGCATGTGCAATGGCCCTGCTGGCAGAAACAGCGACCGGCTTTGTGACGGCAATGAATGTTCCGGATACAGCAATTGTACTGATCAAAAGCTTAAAGGTTGATTTTAAGCGCCCGACACGCGGTGCCATGACTGCTGTTGCTACGCTCACGTCGGAGCAGCAAGCCCTGATGCAAAACTCGGATAAAGGTGAAACCCTGGTTCAGGTCACCGTCACGGATGAATCAGGTGAAGCCCCCATTCAATGTGAAATGCTCTGGGCTTGGATTGCCAAAGATCAGCTGAAAAAATCATCATAATTTCTGCAATAAAAATCCCGGCTCTGATTGCCGGGGTTTTTATTTTAAGCCGTTTATTGGGCGAGCTGTGATTCCAAGAACTTCTGTTTCGCGTCTTCTGGGATCAGACGCTTGTTACCTTTCACATCGACAGCAACAAAGGTAAACACACCTTCAGTCACCCGAATTGGTGGGCGTGAATCATCATGACTGTCCCAAACCTCAATTTCCATCTGGATAGATGTTTTTCCAACTTTGAGAATTTTGGTATAACAACTAATCACGTCCCCGACTTTCACCGGTACCAAAAAAGTCATCTGGTTAATTGAAATCGTGGCACAACGCCCCTTTGAAAATCGTTCTGCGTGAATCGCGCCTGCCAAGTCCATTTGTGAAACGATCCAGCCACCAAAGACATCACCACTCCAGTTGGTATCTGCAGGCATTGCGATCGTCTGTAGGGAAAGAATCCCCTCTGGTCTTACTTGAAAATCTGACACTTTCACTCCAGGCATTTGAATTAGGGTTGGGTATTTAACTGCTGATCAAGCCATTTTTGCAGCTCGCTTGATCGTAATGCACCGCTTATTCTAGCAATTTCGTTGCTTTTATTCATCAACACCAGCGTCGGAATACTGCGAACATTAAATGCCGAACTTAAGCGCGGATTCGCTTCGGTATCAATTTTGGCAAAAACTACATTTGGATATTGCTGGGCGACAGTCGCAAAATGCGGTGCCATCATTTTACAAGGACCACACCATTCTGCCCAGAGATCAATCAGGATCGGCAAGTCACTATGCGTGACAAACTGGCTAAAATTCTGTTCATTCAGCTCAATCGGTGCCAGTGGAATCAGGGCTTGATGACAATGACCACAAGCAGGGTTGGCAGTGAGTTTATCTTCAGGGACACGGTTTTTGGCCAGACATTCCGGACATACAATAATCATCTAGCGCACTCCAATATGTTGATGTAAGAATTCTAATTGGGTCGAAACTGCTTTTTCAAACCATTCCCCATGATAAATATCAAAATGCCGGATATTCCACTCATGATATTGCACAAATGGTGCAATATTGGTCGCAGTTTCCCGACTGGATTCAATTGGAATCAGACTATCCAGTTTTGCCGCAATAAACAGGACTGGAATGTTAATCTTTCTGACTTCCTGAATCGGTCGATAGCGCATCAGTTTAAAGAATGCCCGTGCAGGAATATGACCACTCCAGTAATAATCCGGATTGACAATCGACAGATAACCTTCATAACTGTCCTGTGTCGGCATAAAACATAGCTCATGCGGATCAACTACAGGTAAGGTTTTTGGTGCCATACCAACCTTGGCCCCCATATAATCCTGACTGGAAACTTTAAGCGCCTTGGGGAGTTGCTGTAAAGGATATAGTTGGGCACTTTCAGCCCCATCGACAAAAGGCACCTGTACCATCGCCGCCTGAATATTTTTCAGCTCTGCTGCAAGTGTCAATACATGCCCACCACTTAAGGCCGTACCCCAGAGCACGATCCGTTTACTGTCAATCGATTTGCGTTCCTGAATATGTCTGATCATGGTTCGCCAGTCATCGAGCTGGGCATTGATCGACACCAGTTCACGTGGACGCCCAGTGCTGCCGCCCCAATAGCGATAGTCAAATAAAACCACCGCATAGCCGGCACCGGCAAAACGCTGGGCATATTGCACCAGTTTAAATTGACGTAAGGCAGCCAGACCATGTGCCATCAAAATTACGGCGGGTTTTTCTATATTTTTAGGCCGATAAAAATCTGCAGCAATCACTTCCTGACCGCTTTTGACATACAGTGGTTCAACTGTATAAGCCTGCATACGCGCTCCATTGCGTTATCTTATGGTTATCATCATTTATAAAAATTTCAGAACAGGTTCAGCATGTTTTCAGCTTAATGCTATCATAAAGCATATCGATATAAATGAAATGATGGAGTGGCGTCATGAGCGAAAATGTAGGTTTTGCAGGTCAAATTGGTCCGGAACACGTAATCCAAGTGGTTGAGAAAGGCTTTAAATCGATTATCAACAACCGTCCGGACATGGAAGGTGGTGCCGAGCAGCCAACCAGTGCACAAATCGAGGAAGCTGCACGCAATGCCGGTCTGGATTATGTATTCCAGCCAGTAGTAGCCGGTCAGATTACTGAGCTTGATGTACGCACTTTTGCCAATCATTACAATGAATTGCCAAAACCTATCCTGATGTTCTGTCGTACTGGAAACCGCTCGAATAATTTATATCAGCTGGCAAAACAGATGGACCTGCTGGATGACTAAGTCGTTTTGGAAAGGTGTGTTACTAGCAACCTGTTTTAGCTGTATTACACCTGTTTTTGCTGCAAATGACCTTAGCCGTGCGCTGACCTCTACGGTGAGTGTCACGGGGCAAATGACACCAAGCAAGTTCCAGCAATTGATTCAGCAAGGTTTTAAATCTGTAATTGTAAACCGCCCTGATCAGGAGACTGGTAATAATGTCACGGTGAGTCAACTACGCTCCATTGCGGAGAAATCTCAAGTGAGTGTGATTTATCAGCCTGTAGTGAGTGGCCAAATTTCTCAAGCCAATATTGAGGAATTTGCGCGATATTATAATGAGCTGCCTAAACCGATTTTGATGGTTTGCCGAAGTGGTACACGTTCAGCAGCTTTGTTCAATCAGGCGAAATCTCAAGGATTGATTCATGAATAAAATTTTGGTCGTGTTATGTCTAAGCTTGAACTTTTTCGGTTGTAGTTCAATGAATTTGAAGCCGACTGTGGGTGTGAGTGTAGGGACGTCGATTTAAGTTTTTAAATTTCAACCCCCATAAAAAACAGCGCCGAAGCGCTGTTTTTTCGTCAGATTAGATTATTAGTTGACACATGTTGTATATGGACTTACGCGGTTAGGTGCATAACTTCCATCAGCAGCATAATCACTACTTAAACTTGGCAATGTTAATGTTGTATAGCCTCTAGTTGGTGTTTGTGCAAGTGTAGTTTTCGCTCCTACTTCTACTGCGATCCAATGAGCATTTGCTTTTGGATATTCAATGATGAAGTCAAACCTACCAGTACTATCTGTACGATAGGTCGCGGTATATGGGTGAGTCGTACTATTATTTGCTGTACCACCTAAGAAACGAACCACACGTAATGCCTGACCATTAGCCATCCAACTTGTTGTTGTTGGATCCACCGTACATGTCGTTGCTGAGTTTTTATCTTGAACTTGTGCAGGTATTGTACCTACTAATGGATAATAATAATCACCTGGTTTAATCCAACCTTTTAGATTCGTAAATGGATAAACCGCATCTAGTTCTTTAACTTTTAAGGTAATAGGATTGCCATCCACATCGACACCAGGTTGCTCAACTATTTTCCATGCATCTTTCTGAATTTCATATTTCCATTCACCTAAAACATAAGAAGTTGGACGAATATCTAAAACTACATCCTGATTTGCCACTGGCTTCCCATCAACATCAACCAGCTGAACAGAACCTTCTTTTTGATAATAAATACCGTTACCTGTTGATGTAAGCTCTGTTGGATTAAAATTAACCGCAATAGAACCAATCGTTACTGGCACTTCGGAATTTACCACATCAATCACATGCGGTACACGTCGCTCTGTATTCTGCGTATCTTTAACTACAGCTTCTACACGTAAATCAGCAGCAACGAAGTCATAGGTTGGATTACGTAAACTTTCATCAATTACAATTGAAAATTTTGCCCAACCATTCTCATCACTTTCAATAGTAGATGCGCCATGAATATATGCACCATTTTGATTATATTGAGGAATTGTTAATGTAACTGCTTTACCAGCTTGACTTGAACCATCTAAGTCTACTACCAATACTGATACTTCGAAAGAATCACCACGGACATTTAACTTATCTTTAGATACTTTAATTTTTAAGTCCAATTCTGGCGCTAAAACTGTTGGTGAGTGCACTTGAATACTGCCAGGTAGACTTACTGAAGCACCTGTTGCGGTGGTATGGGTTGCCGTTAATTCGATTGGTAGAACTGGTAATACTAATGTACCTTGTAGTGATTTCATCGATACTTCAAATACAGCTTCACCAAATTGATTAGTAATGAGCTGTGAAGCCCCTTTAATACTAGTCGCATTTCGCGGATCAGCAATAGCTAAGCTAACTTTTTCATTCGCAACACCGCCTTGATTCTTATCAAGAAGTTTAACCGTCACAAATGCACTATCACCTGCTGAACTTAAGGACACACGACTACTATCAATAGTTAAGTGATAAGGATTACTAATATCTTGAACAGCAAAATTTAGCTTCGTCTGAATTTCATTACCGCGTGGATCACGGATAGTTCCTGTTACTACAATAGATTCTAAAGCAGCAGATGTAATACCTTGTGGAATAATTAAGTCAATTGGCACTGAACCATTTCCTTGTATTACCACTCCGTCAGCACTCAGTTTAACACCTGCAGCAATAGCTTTTGGATTCAGAGTCAATCGCATTGGTGTACCAGCTGCAGTATTAATCCCCATTTCATCTTTAACAGCTGCATACACTTTAACTGTTTGCCCAGCTGTCACTGTTTTTACATCTGATGTTAAACGCGGATTTAAAGCATTTGCTGGAGCGGTGATACTAATTACATTTGTTTGCTGTAAACGATCGCCATTATTTAAGTTCGTACCAACTACGGCAAAGACAATACCATTTTTGATCAAACTAGCATCATACACGCCCTCAGATACCGTTACCGTAAACTCGGCTTCACCATTACTGTTAGTTTGCGTTGGTATATTACTTAATGAAACACGACTAGAGGTTAGCTTAGAAAGAGCAACCGCAATTGGTGTATTTGGAATCGCTTTACCATCTTTATCAACTGCTGTAATTTTGATTCGTGCTTCACCGCCGAGAACAGATATCGTATCTAGTGGCTTACCATCTACTGCAGTAAAAATAAGATTCGCTAAATCTGGTAAAACCACAGCAGCTTTATCTAATTCAATTTTACGAACCAAAGTATAATCAGAACCATCAGCACGTCGCGCAGTTGCTGTAAATTCAAGATCATTTGCAGCTAGGTTTTCAACTTCCGCTTCATTTTGAGGATTGATGGTCACTACAAATGTTGCAAGACCATTACTGTCTGTCATGACTTGAGATGGTGAAGCAAAACTTACACCATTTCTTAAAGCAGCTTCATTTAACCCAAGTGAAACGACTTGGTTTGCAAAAGCCTTACCTTGTGTATCTTTCGCATTAATTGTCACCTGAATCGTCTTAGGTGTATTCACACCCAATGTAACAACATAATCAGATGCATCTAAGGTAAAGTAATCTAGAATCTGCCCGGCATTTGGTGATTTAAAGTTCAAGGTTTGCACAGCTGTTTTACCATTGCTGGTTGTCGCTGTGATACGAATACCAGGGCTTACAAGATCAATCTGTTCTTGAGTGCCAGCAACTTTATATTCAAACTCAAAATAAGCATAACCGTTGGCATCGGTGAATTTAGTTGCTTCACCAGTTAAGGTTAACTGAGCAGTTTTTAACTGTTCTAAGGTTAAATTTGGTGTGTCAATCGTTACTTTCGCACCTTGTAAAGCACCTTTATCAGCAGATAACGCTTTTACTGGTACAATAATTTTTTGATCTTTTGAATAATCAAATGCTTGTAGAATTGGATCAATTAAAACCTCTGCAGGTGTAGATTCAACATCAGGAGCTCTTAAATCAATACGGCGAGAAGCTTCATAATTCGAACCATCAGCACGTTTAGCTGTTAATGTAACCTGTAAATCACCAGTCACATCATCAATCAGCTTTTGCACTTCCGCTTTATTACGTGGCAATGCTTTAAAGGTAAAGGTCACATAACCATCAGCATCGGTTTTTTGCGTAAAGGTCTGTGCACCAACATTCGCTCCTGTTGGATCAAGTAAATAAACACCATTATTATGTGCTTGTTCATTATAGCTGATCGTGACATCTTGATTAGCAAGTGCTTTACCACCCACATTGATTGCACGTACCTTAACGGTAATATCAGTTTGTACGTTTTCTTCAATCGCAGCATAACCATTTGTATCAATAGAAATATAGTCTAAAGCTTCTGAAGTTAAAGACTCTCTAAAGTTCAATTTTGTTGTCTGTGTTTTTTCATTTGCAGTTGCGGTAACAGTTACACCATTTAAGATCTCACGCTGTACTGTAGATTTTGCATATTTATATTCAAATACAAATATCGCATAGCCGTCATCACCAGTAAACTGTTCAGCTGCACCATTCAAGCTAAAGTTCAGTTGTGCTAATTTCTCTTGAATATCTGTCGTGATTGCGACTTTTTCATTTTTAAGCGTGCTGCCATCAGCATCTAATGCTTTAACACGTACTTGAATCGTATGATCTTGAGTATAGTCAAATGAGTTTAAGATTGGATCAATAACTAAAGTCTCAACTTTAGATTCAACTTGCTCTTCAGCTTGTACTAATTCAACTTTACGTTGCGCTTGACGAACAGATCCATCAGCAACTGCAGATAAGACTTTCACTGTTACGCCATTTGCCAATAATGCTTCTAATTCCTGTTGGTTCTTTGGATGCACACTGAATTCAAATTTTGCATAACCTTCTGCATCAGTTGCTACTGACGAAGCTGTAAGAAGATTAATACCATTTTCATTGGTTAATTCAATCTGAACATTTTGATTCGCCAAAACTGAACCATCAGTACCTTTTGCAAGCACAGATAACGTAACTTTAGTTTCTACATCCGTATCAATGACAGCTTTACCAATCATATCAATGACAAGATAATCAAGCGTATTAGTTTGAGTTTCCGCAAAGTTAATAACCGTGCGTTGCTCTTTTCCATTTGCAGTCGCTAATAATGCTACACCTTTCAATGCAAGAGGTTTTTGCTCTGTAGATTGTGCATCATAGTTATAGCTAAATTCGAAGACAGCATAGCCTTGATCATCGGTATATTGCTCAGCAGCACTATTTAAACTTAAATTAAGTTTTGCTAATTCTGCACTTGAGATGTTTTCAGGACGCAATGTGATTTTTTCATTACGTAATGCGCTACCATCTTCACCAATCGCCTTCACTCGTACCGCAATAATGTGATTTTTACTGTAGTCATAAACACTAATTGGATCAATGATCAGATAATCAACTTCACTTGGTGCTTCTGCTTCTGACTTATAAAGTTCAACTTTTCTTGATACTTTGTATGCAGAACCATCTACACGCTGTGCAGATAAACGAACATTCAAACCAGATGCAAGCAATGCCTCTAATTCAGATGCATTTTCTGGTGCAATGTTGACTTTAAATGTGGCTTGACCTTGTGCATTGGTCACAACTTCTGTCGCAGAATTAAATGAAATACCACTATTGGTTTCTGTTTCATTCAATTCAATTTTCACAGTCTGGTCTTTTAATATCTGACCATTTGTTGCCAATGCAGTTGCTGTAATCATCACTTCTGTTGGTTGATCGGTTGAGATAACTGCACGACCACCTGTAGATACCACTAAATAATCAAGATTGATTTCTTGTTCATTTGCAGGTGCTTTAAAGTTAATAATCGTATTATTCGTCTTTCCATTGGCAGTTGCTGTAATTTCAAAACCATTTAACAGTTTCTTTTGTGCAGGAGACTGTGCATTGTATTTATAGTCAAATGTGAATGTCACGTAACCATAATCATCAGTCAGTTTCGTCGCATCGCCAACAAGACTTAAATTCAGATCAGCTAACTCTTGTGCACTAAGGGCTGTCGTTAAGCTCACTTTTTCATTACGTAAAGACTGACCAGCTTGACCAATCGCTTTCACGCGCACTTGAATTGTTTGGTCTTTTGTATAGTCATATGCTGCTTGTAACGGATCGATTAGTAGTGAAGATACTTGCGATACTTGCTCTTGCTCAATAAGCTTAATCGTTCTTAGAGTTGTATATTCAGAACCATCTTTTGCAGTTGCTTTAACAGCGACTGTTACACCACTCGCAAGCAATGCATTCAGTTCATCTTTATTTTTTGGTTTCGCATTTAAAACGAACTCAGCATTACCTAATGCATCTGTAACTAGGTTGTTAGAGGTTGCATACGTTACGCCATTTGAAACTGCAGTATTATCAATACCAATACTAATACGTTGGTTAGCTAAAACCTTACCATCTGTACCCATTGCCTTGACACGGATCTTGATCGGTGTATCTGTAGTGGTCGAAATTAAGGCTTGTCCATCTGTATCAACAGTAAAGAAACTTAAGTCAATACTATCGCTCGGAGCCTTAAAGTTAATGCGAATATTGCTGACCTTACCATTCGCCAAAGCATTGAAAGTAAGACCTTTTTTCGCCAGCTCTTCTTGTTTAGGCGTTTCGTTATACTGGTAACTAAGTTTAAACGTTGCATAACCTAATGCATCAGTGATTTGTTCTGCTTGGGTCGTAAAACTTAAGCCTAACTGCTGCATCTGCTGATTAGTTAGGGCAGATTTTAATTGAATTTTTTCTTTTGCTAATGGGCTTCCATTGACATCTAATGCTTTTACACGAACGGTAATTTCTTGATTTTGCGTATAGTCAAAACGGGTTAAGATTGGATCTACCATGAGGTAATCCACTTGACTCGTTCCAGTGTCAATAATCGAGTTTGAAACTAAGTCAATTTTACGAGTAACCGAATGCTTAGAACCATCATTACGATAAGACACTACTGCAACAGTTAGGCCTTTTTCAATTAAGGTATTTAATTCAGTTAAATTACGTGCTGCAACTTTTAATTTAAATTCAACTTTACCTTGTGCATCCGATACAAGCTTAGTTGCTGTGGCATATGAAACACCATTTGAAATCGCAGTTTCATCAATACCAATAGCTAATTCTTGATTTGCAAGAACTGCACCATCAACACCAAAGGCTTGCGTACGCACTACAATTTCAGTTTGTTGATTAAGTGCAATTTGAGCTAAACCATCAGTATCTAAAGTAAAGTAATCAAGGCTGACTTTGTCACTGACACTCTTTGTATTGAAGTTAACTTTAATTGTTTGAGTCTTTTGATTAGATAATGCCGTGGATGTAAAAGTAATCCCTTGCTTAGCCAACGCTTGCTGTTCTGCAGATTTATTATATTGATACTTATAAACAAACGTTGCATAACCATCTACATCTGTTAAAACTTCAGCAGCTGTACTTAAACTTAGACTCAACTTATTCAGCTGATCATCTGAAAGTAAAGATTTAATTGATACTTTTTCATTTTTAAGAGGGCCACCTTTTTCACCAATTGCTTTTACTTTAATTGTAATGTCTTGGTTCTTGGTAGGATCAAAGTTTTCATTGATTGGGTCAATTAAGAGATACTTAACTGCTTCAGTTGCAACAGCCTTATCTTCAACAACAATTTTAATATTATTGCTAATACCGTTATCTGTTGTAAACGTCGCTGTGATCCCTGAAGCCTTTAATGCTTCTACAGCTGCTGCTGTTTGCGATGCTGGTGTTTTAATTCTGAAAGTGACATAACCCTCTGCACCGACAGACTGACTTTCATTTAAATCAAAGTTAACACCATCACTACTGCCTTCTAACTTAACAGCATTCGCTACAGCTTCGCTATTCAAGGTAAGTTTGATTTTACCTTTTTTCGCAGCATGTCCATTGTTCGCAATCGCTTTTACCTTAATTTCAACACTGTCAGACATTGCATTGATTTTATAAGATGAAGCGATTTCTAGACGTTGAATAGCTTCTTGATCGGTTGCACTATCATCTGCAGTAATGACATCAACAGTAATGGTCGCGAATTTCTCAGGGTTCTCTAGGAAAGTTGCTTTAAGTTCAATCCCTTCATCCTTCAAAGCAAGTGGTGTATCAGAATTACTTTTTAGGATAAATTCCGCATAACCTTGTGCATTTGTAATGGCTTCAGTTTTATCCAAGGTCACACCACGACCAGATTGATTGGTCTCCAGGCGAACTTTTTTACCTGCTAAATCTTGTTTATTGGAATTTTTGGCATATACACGAATACGTGCTTCGCCATTTTTTGCAGCAATCGGTGCATCAGGCTTAATAATTTCAAGTTTATCGACAATTGTTGCAATATCTTTAAATGTTAGAGACGTAGTTGCTTGCTTTTCTGCACGATGCTCATCAATGAGTTTAAAGTTTAGTATTTTAGATGTATCTACAAGCTGTTGAATTTGTGCCGCAGTTAAATTTTTATTTGCTACAAGTTTAAAATTTGCTTTACCTTCACTATCTGTCTGTACAGATGATCCGTTGCTAATTACAAGCAATCCTTGTAACTCAGCAGGTAAAGACAATTCAACGGTTTGTCCTGACTTAGAACCACCTTTTGGATCAGTCACTTGGACAAAAAATTCAACTGCCCCATTTGGTAAATCAATCGTAAGGCCTTGTGGCACATCTAGAGTATAATCACTAACAATTACACTAGATTTTTTAATATTAAGGGTATATACCTGTTTAACTTGTGTGCCATCTACAGTTGCAGTTAATTGTACTTTACCAGATTCAATATTAATTGAAGGAATTTTAAGCTCAAAAATAGCAATGCCATCTTCAGCTGTAGCAACTAAGGAACTTTTGCTTGTTACACCTAATTTATCTGAATCATTAATCGCTAATCGTACATTTTTGCTAGAAATTCCACCTTTATCTGCATTTAAGACCTGAACAGCAATTTGTACAGTTGAATTATCTACAACCTGAACAATATTTTGGCCACTCGAATCTTGCAAACTAATATTCAAGCTTTCTGGAACTTGAGCTGTATTATCTGTAGATTCATTGCCGCCTCCATTATTTCCTCCTGTATTTGGTTGACTATTATTGTCATTATTATAGTAACCGTCACTCCCCCCCCCGCCACATGCAACTAAAGAAATCGATGTTGCTAAAACTGTTGTATTTACCCCTAGTTTTTTTAAATTTATAAACAAACTCATGATTATTCCCGCTAGATATAATAGTTAAGCAGCCATAAAAAAATAGCTTTTGGCTTTTAAACAAAATTTACTCAAATTAGCAAAAATAAGCAATCTAGTTACATAATTTACATCAGAAACATTGTTAATCTTACATATAAATATTTAGTTTTTGAGACTTGGGAGGCAGTTTATGCACGACCTCATCATCATTGGCGCAGGCACTGCAGGAATCAGTGCTTATAATAAAGCCATTAAACACACCCAGAATATTTTAATTATTAATGATGGCCCATGGGATACCACCTGTGCACGTGTGGGCTGTATGCCAAGTAAACTGCTGATCTCATCTGCAAATCGTATGCATGACATTCAAACTGCTGAAGAACTTGATTTAAAACATAATGCTGTCATTGATCCTTCAGATGTTATGCAACGTGTGCATGTCCTTAGAGAACGTTTTATTCGTGCAACCTTGAAAGGTGTCGATCAATGGGACAGCTCACATAAAATTTCCGGAAAAGCCAAATTTATTGATCCCCAAACGATCGAAGTCAATGGACAATCCTATCGGGCCAAAAGTTTTATTGTTGCTGTAGGCTCACGCCCTAATGTTGATAAAGCTTTAAAGCAACAATTAAAAGAAAAATACATCACTTCTAATGAAATATTTGAATTTTCTCAATTACCTGAGTCTTTAGCGGTAATCGGGAGTGGCATCATTGCAATTGAATTAGCTCAAGCCATGCAACGACTGGGTGTACAAACTACAATGTTTGCGCGTAGTCAAAAAGTAGGTGCCTTAACCAGTCCAGTCTTACAGAAACTGGCACAGGAGCAACTCAGTAAAGAACTCAATATCAAGTTTAAGAACTTGCCAGATGAAGTTGGAATACAAGCTGATAAAATAAAGATTAATTTTACAGAAAATGATCAGACTGAAAGTATTGAAGTTGACTATATCTTAGGCGCCACAGGTCGGCAAAGCAATATAGATCATTTAGGTCTAGATCAACTCAATTCAACATTCAAGGACATCAAAAACCTTCCTATCGATAAAGAAACCAAACAACTTGCAAACCTACCTATATTTATAGTCGGTGATGCCGCACCTGATGCGCCGATTCAACATGAAGCCGCGCATGCGGGTAAACAGGCAGTTTATAACTGTTTAAATTATCCGGATGTAAAGCCTATTCCTGCCTTAATCCCATTGGCGATTGTATTTTGTCATCCTGAAATGGCGATTGTCGGAAAAAGTTTTAAACAGCTGGAAGATCAACACATCGAATTTATTCGGGGATTCGTCTCTTATGAAAATCAAGGACGTGCACTGGTTCTGGCAGAAAACTCAGGTGGAATAGAAGTTTATATTGCTAAAAAATCAGGTAAATTACTTGGTGCAGAACTCTTTTGCTCCCAAGCAGAACATCTGGCCCATTTACTGGCCTGGATGATTGATGCTGACCAGGATATTTATCAGATCTTAAAGAAACCTTTTTATCATCCAACTTTGGAAGAAGGACTCAGAACTGCATTTAAACATGCTCGACGTCAATTGGATGCATTGCTATAAAGGAACTATAAACCTATTACGCTTTAAAATTGGTTCTTGCTCTAGTCTAATATTGAGCAATGTTGATGTTAAATTTATATATGACATATATAAGACAATTATTCCGCGCATAAAAAAAACACCCCCGGCCTTATGGTCGGGGGTGTTTAGGAATAATGAGCTGGCGATGACTTACTCTCACATGGGTAACCCCACACTACCATCAGCGCTAAGAGGTTTCACTTCTGAGTTCGGGAAGGG